>CALAJG010000060.1 GCA_937923375.1 uncultured Leucothrix sp. | reverse complement strand
GTCTGAGTTTTGATCCAAAAAGCTAAATCCAAATATGCCGAGTGCATCAGGGTTTTTCTCAAGCTTCTGAACGATAAGGTTATCGTTTTCACCCGCTTCAACGTAAAAACCATCTTCGCGGACCGCATGGCAAGTTTCTTTGTATAGATTACTGTCTGACTTCTTCATTTCTTTAATGAAGTCGAAAGCTTTGCAGCCACCTTCCATCGCCAGCTCAACGAATGCATCACGCGTACCAGAAGTTGGAGGCGGGCCAATCACTTCGATTTTTGTGGCAGGTAGCGCTGGATTGACGTCCTTCCAGGTCTGGTACGGATTAGCAATCAGCTCGCCATCTTTAGATCCGGGGACTGATTTTGCTAATGCCAGGAACAGGTCTTTTCGACTCAGCTTCATCTGTGGGGCCGTGTTGGCATTGGCGATAGCAATGCCGTCAAAACCAACCTGAATTTCCAGAATGTCTGTTACACCGTTCTTTTGGCAAGTGTCGAACTCACTCTTTTTAATACGGCGAGAGGCGTTCGTTATATCGGGGGTGCTAACGCCTGTTCCTGAGCAAAACAGCTTCATTCCGCCACCGGTACCGGTTGATTCGATTTTTGGGGTTTTAAATTTGGTTTTATTACCGAAAGTTTCAGCGACAACGGTTGAAAAAGGGTACACCGTCGAAGATCCGACGACTTCAATATAATCACGGGCTGATACAGCAGAGGTATAAGCTGTAGTCGTTGCGATAAGGCCTGTTGCAATGAATAGCGGGAGTTTTCTCATGTCTCTCTCTCAATAATTTATCAGTAATGACAAAGAGAACTATAAAGCGTGAATATGACAGTTATATGACAAGCGATGATTTATTTCGGGAGGCTCTGGAGGGCGATTAATTGCGAATAGACCAGCGTCTTCGCGCAATTTTGACTTCCAGCCAAACTCGAATATAGAGATAACGTTGTTTAAGTGTCATAAAGCCTCCCGAATCTCACTTGTTGCTAAGTGAGCGTATTAGTTTACTTTTCGACAAGTTATCATCGTAACCAAGACTATATGCACCTCGTTGGGTACTAGCATTGGTTAAATTCTGACTAACGGAAGACTTTAATTTGCAAGCTTATAGCCACTGCCACGAACGGTTTTGATAAGGTGATCAGCGGCATTGGGTTTTAATAGTTTACGTAATCTAAGGATGTGCACATCGACAGTGCGTTCATCGATGAAATTGTTTTGCCCCCATACGTGATCCAGCAATTGTGACCTGCTAAAAACGCGTTCGGGGTATAGCATGAAAAATTTAAGCAGTTTAAGTTCAGTGGCAGCAATTGGTATTTGTTCGTTATTAATACTCAGTGTCTGGCTAGCAAGGTTTAGGCTGATATTGGCATAACTTAGCAATTCATCGTCGCTAAACGCCTCGGTACGCCGGAGCAATGCTTTGATTCGTGCGTTAAGCGACTTTAATGAAACGGGCTTGCTGATATAGTCATCGGCCCCAGAGTCTAGTCCCTTAATCATCTCTTGCTCATCGCTCTTAGCGGTTAGCATGATGATGGGAATATCCCGTGTATAGGAATCTTTGCGCAACTGCTTGATGAGCTGCGGACCGCTTGAATCTGGTAACATCCAATCCATTAGGATTAGGTCTGGACGCTGTTGGCTAATTGATTGAGACATTTGTTGTGCGTTTTCAGCATCTTGAACGATGTAGTTCTCTCGTTCTAGTGAGAAACGCAGCATGTCTCGGATTGGTGCTTCGTCTTCAACGCATAACACGATTTTTTGTGCCAACCGATTGGATGAAAGTGCTTTCTGTGTCATTGATACTGACTACCAGTTTGTGCTGTTATCCGATGAATATATATTTTAAGGGTGGTGACAATTCTTTGGTAAATATTTGCCATTGACGTCTGTTGAAACAACGCACTTCATGGTCATAGCGCCTTGAATATCAACGTACTCAAACGTCATTGTTCTTCCATTAATATTACCGTTAATCTTGTCGAGTGTAATCACATATTGAGCTGATAGATCATTGTTTTTTGTATAGACTACATTAGATTGATATTTTATTGCTTTCATTGCTGAATCTAAACCTTCACTGACACTGCCAGGTTCCGCTATCTGGTTAGCCAAGGTTCCTGACTCAGGCATTTTTCCTAGCTGCTGATAGCTACTGAGAATTGATGTTTTACCTGCTGATGCTACTGCTTGGATGCTGCTAAGGATAGTTTTTGCGACATAGGTCTGGTAAGCAGGCAGTGCGATTGATGCGAGAATTCCTATGATTGCGATAACAATCATCAACTCGATCAGAGTAAAACCTTTTTTATTTTTCATCACTTTACTTCCTTTTCCCCTGTGTTTTACACAAAGAAGCCCAGAGTAAACTCTAGGCTTCTTTACTAGCAAGTAAATTAGATTTTCACTAAGATACTAATATCGCTAGGTATTACTGACACTGCTTAGGTAGGTACTTAGCGTCGATATCAGCAGCTGTGTTTTTACAAGTAAACTCTAGTGCTCCACCGTTATCAGAGTAAGTAAACAAGATCTTCTTGCCATTTACATTACCGTTAACATTAGCCAGTGTAACTTCCCAAGTTGCTGATGTATCACTAACCTTAGTGAAAGCACCAGTGCCATATGCTAAGCCTGACTTCATGATGTTGTAGAAGCCTTCAGAGTCTGAACCTGGCTCACCGATTTGACCAGCACCTACGCCATCTTCCGGCATTTTTCCGTTGTCTACGTAATATGTCCAGATTGGTGTTTTACCTGAAGCAGCAGATGCTTGAATTGACGTTAGGTCTGTCTTAGCAACATAAGTCTGATAAGCAGGTAGAGCGATTGAAGCCAAAATACCGATGATTGCTACAACGATCATCAATTCGATTAGTGTGAAACCTTTTTGGAGTTGCTTTTTCATTTTTATTACTCTCTTTTTATAAATTGTTTTTCTTAGGGTTAAGGTGTATCTGTAATGGATATTGCATAAGGCATGCCAAACTTGCGCTGAATAATCATAAGTTATTGAAAATATTATATTTAATTTAAATTTTCACCGTTTATTTGGATCTTTCAAACCAAGCTTTTAGCTGAATTATCGTCACTTATTGTCACTGTTAATGTCAGTTAAGGACACCTCAAACAGCTTTTGTGACACAACTTTAAATAATCATTTGCTATGCAAGACACAAAATAAAAATCCACCGTTGAATTTAATCAGGGTGGATTTTATTAATATGATTATGACGCTTGCTTAATAACGGGACTAGCGGCGGGCTTTAGACTTTTTTGGTGCGCCTTTTTTATTAGCGGCTCGTTTCTTGGGAGGAGTAGGTTCCTCGTAAGTCATTTTTACACTCTTATAGATACTGCGTAGCGCTTTGGGCTCTAACTCTTCGCAAAATCCTGTTCTGAGATATCGAGGCATACTAACTGATCCATAGCGAACTCTGGTTAAGCGGCTGACTTTAAGACCTGCACTTTCCCAAAGGCGTCGAACTTCACGGTTACGCCCCTCATGTAGAACTACGTGATACCACTGATTGATGCCTTCACCGCCAGCAAAGGTAATCTTTTCAAACTTGGCAGGGCCGTCCTCAAGTATCACACCTGATCTCAGCGCATTAATAATTTCTTCAGTAACTACACCCATCACCCGCACGGCGTATTCACGTTCGATTTGATAAGAAGGGTGCATCAGTCGATTAGCTAGTTCTCCATCCGTAGTGAAAAGTAGCAGTCCTTCTGTATTGATATCTAAGCGACCAATTTGAATCCAACGGCCACTATGTGGTTTGGGTAAGTTCTCAAACACGGTCGGTCGTTTCTCAGGGTCATTTCGGGTGCAGATTTCTCCTACTTTTTTATGATAGATGAGCACCTGAGGTTTGGACTGCAGCCTGGAACTGAGACGCAGGCGCTGTCCGCGCAACACAACCTGATCGGTTTCCTCAATCGCTTGGCCTGCCGTCGCCAAATGGCCATTGACATGAATGAGGCCTTCTTCAACCCAACGTTCTATTTCGCGTCTTGAGCCGTAGCCAGCACGCGACAGCATTTTTTGAATTCGTTCAGCCATGAGGACACCCAGTAATCTATAGTCTGCATTATCCCACAGGGTACCGTTGGATATAAGCGTTTATATCGATGATTGCATCGGAGTAGGCTATTTGTTAGTTTCCATTTTTGTTTGGTTGAATCGAAATGTCCTCACGAGCAATAAAAAACAAAAGAGAAAAGGTTATGAAAACTAAGTTGAAGACTAACTCCGTTTCTAAAGAGTCGACAACCATTAGTAAGGCTCAAGCTGCAGAGTTATTGATTAACTTCACTGATGCCAAAAGTGTCATGGAGGGTAAGTCTGCCGTATCAGCTAAAGATCTACTGAAGGTCTCCTATGCTAATAATGAGTACCCCTATGCTGAAAAAATGAAGTTGGCAGACTACGAAAGAGAAAAGTACTTACTACAAATCGAATTGTTGAAAGTGCAAAAGTGGGCAAAAGACCAAGGCAAAAAAATAGTGATCATTTTTGAAGGCCGTGATGCCGCAGGAAAGGGAGGTACCATAAAGCGATTTACGGAGCATCTTAACCCTCGAATTGCACGAGTAGTCGCTTTAGAAAAGCCCAGTGAACGTGAACTTGGGGAGTGGTACTTTCAGCGCTACATAAGGCATTTACCCTCTTCAGGTGAAATACTAATGTATGACCGCTCTTGGTATAATCGTGCGGGTGTTGAAAAGGTCATGGGGTTTTGTACCGATAGGCAACATTTAGAATTTATGCGTCAGGCGCCTGTTTTTGAGAGGATGCTGGTTAACTCAGAAACTATTCTGTTTAAGTTTTGGTTTTCGGTGACACGTCAAGAGCAATTGCGTCGCTTTCATGCACGCAAGCATGATCCGTTAAAACAGTGGAAACTGAGTCCTATCGATGTTGCTTCCTTGCAGCGTTGGGATGAGTACACAGAAGCACGGCAATCTATGTTTTTTAATACGGATACAGCAGATGCGCCATGGACGGTAGTAAAGTCAGATGATAAGAAGCGCGCCAGAATTAGTTGCATGCGGCACTTTCTCAATCGCTTAAATTATCCTGATAAGGATACGTCGATTGTTTATATGCCCGACGAGTTGATTGTTGGACCAGTTTCCTTGCATTATGCCGATGAGCCGCCGAATCAGGGCTAAATTATTGCCTGAGAATTGCACTTAGTTTAGCCTGAAATATCAAAACGCTAAGTTAGAAAATACACTATGATTGAGCCCCTGAATCAGGGGCTTTTTCTATGTATGTAAGACGCGACACTTTAGAACATGACAATCGAACTGATTGGTCCAACATAAGACGCATTGCAGATTATCTAAAAGCGTACAAGGGACGAGCCGTGTTTGCACTGGTGTGTCTAATCGTCGCGAAGTGGGCCAATATTGGTGTGCCACTGGTACTACGTGATTTGGTCGATAGTTTTGACAAAAGCCTTCAGACCTTAGTGCTGCCAGTTAGCCTATTACTGGCCTACGGTGCGCTTAAGTTGGCAAACTCTTTGTTTAGTGAGTTACGTGATACTGTTTTTGCGCGCGTGCGATATCATGCGATGCGTCAGCTATCAAACCAAGTGCTGGAACACCTTCATACACTATCTTTAAGGTTTCATCTGGAGCGAAAAACCGGAGCAATCAGTAGAGATTTAGAGCGGGGTACACGCTCTGTCAGCACCATGATGAATTTTATGGTGTTTAGTTTTATCCCCATTTTTGTTGAGTTCAGCCTAGTGGCAATCATCCTGTTGGTGAATTACGACGGTATTTTTGCGCTCATCACGTTTGGAACTATCCTTGTCTATGCATTGTTTACAGTGGCTATCAGCAACTGGCGAATAAACTATCGTCATTCTATGAACCGTTTGGATTCAGAAGCGAATACGCAGGCTTTCGATAGCCTTATAAATTATGAAACGGTTAAGTACTTTAATAATGAACAGCTAGAGCTGGGGCGTTACGACAACACACTATCGGAGTGGGAAGGTAAGGCGGTTAAAAGTCAAACTTCCATGTCCGTGCTGAATTTTGGTCAAAGTGCGATTATCGCTATCGGCGTAACAATCATTATGTTCTTTGCAGCAAATCAAGTGGTTGAAGATCGCATGAGTATCGGTGATTTGGTAATGGTGAATGCTTTCATGCTGCAGTTGTTCATTCCGCTTGGCGCGTTAGGTATGATTTATCGTCAGTTTAAATATACCTTAGCCGACATGGATTTGGTCTTTAAACTCCTGTCAAAAACGCCAGAAATTCAAGATGTTGATGAGGCGGGAGATTTAGTGGTTGAAAAAGGCGAGGTACAGTTTAAAAATGTGCACTTTGCTTATCAAAACGACCGAAAAATTCTCATGGGTATTCATTTCACGGTACCTGCGGGAAAGACGGTAGCGGTTGTTGGCCACAGTGGTGCCGGCAAATCGACTTTGGCGAGATTATTATTTCGTTTCTATGATGTAGGAGAAGGACAAGTATTAATCGATGGAAATGATGTGCGTGAAGTTACCCAAAGTAGCTTAAGAAAGTCTATTGGTATCGTTCCCCAGGATACTGTGTTGTTCAATGACACGATTCATTACAACATTCAGTATGGAAATCTCAATGCCTCCGATGCACAAGTACGCGAAGCGGCTGCAATGGCGCATATTGATGAATTTATTGAAAGCCTGCCAGATGCATGGGAAACAAAAGTTGGTGAGAGAGGACTTAAACTATCCGGTGGAGAAAAACAGCGTGTCGCGATAGCCAGAGCCATTCTAAAACGCCCTGCAATCCTAGTATTTGATGAAGCGACTTCATCCCTTGACAGCACTACTGAGCAAGCGATTCAGCGAACCCTAAAACAAATCTCAGCAACAACGACCACATTGGTTGTGGCCCACCGACTTTCAACTGTGGTCGATGCCGATGAGATATTAGTTATGGGGCAGGGAGATATTATTGAACGCGGTTCGCATGCTGAGCTAATCCAAAAGAACGGCGAATACCGTCGGATGTGGGAGCTGCAATTAGAGAATAATGATGAGGAAACTGGAACTACTACAACTAAAGCGTGAGACTGCAGTTTAAAACAGTGTCACTAACCGTTTCTCTTAGTAAAGAAGGGAATCAGAGTGGTATTGTTGGTTTCGTTGGACTTTTCCTCAATGATATTCGAAGCTGTTGCCTCGGTGAAACCGTCATTATCTTTTTTCTGTGTCAAGTCCAGTCTGTTAAGGCTTTGTAGTGCTTGTTGAGCTTCGGCTACTTTGCGACTGAGATTCTCGAATGTTTGCTGCGTTGTATCTAATGTGTCGGCAAGTTGGTTGATGGACTTTACATCCAACTGTTTTAGATTTTTCTCGGTATTCTCTTTAACTAACCGACTTTGTTCTTCGTAGCGACGTAGTGTTTCGACGTGGATTCGGCTCTCGCTTAAATTAGCATCAAGCTCCTGTCTTGCCATGTCTGCATTTTGGAAAGCAACATCATACTGGCCATATAAGTCATTTTCATACTGATCAATGCTTTTCATAAAGCCCGCGTAGGCTTTATCGGTTTTCTCTTGGTTTTCGTGTAAATGATCGAACAGCTGAGTAGATTCCTGAAGCGTTTGATTCAGGCTTTTTCTCACTTTCTCAGAAAGCTCATTATTAGCTTCAAGTGTGCTTAATTGAATGTTGTGCTGCGCAGTAATATGTTGAGCGAGTTGATAGGAATGGGCGTCTTGCTGTTGAACGCGTTTGATGCCTGCATCCAAGTGTTTAAGCCCTTCATTCAACTCATGATCTACACGAAGTACGGTACTCTCAGTTTCGTTAAGGCGCTCATCCCAACGTAACTGAGTTTGTTCTATGCGTCTTTCAAAAGAGTCACTTTTGCGCTGAAGTTCAGATTCGATAATTACTGATTTTTGAGCGAGATCATCGATTTTCTCGCTGCTAAGCCAAGCATGATGCTGCTTACTCATTAAAGCATTGTTTTGATAAACGAGTTTTTCGAGCACTTTTTTGGCCCTGTCCTCACTCATCTTAATGCCCCGCATAGAGGTGTCTATGCGTTTTTGCTCTTTGACGATATTTTGCTTAAGCGTGTTGACAAAGTCGCGGTCCTTTTTCATTGACTTCCGGCCCAACAGCAGTGCCCAGATAGCCGTAACAAAAGCTGCACCGGATAGACCAGCAATAACAATACTCATTATTGAATCGGAAGAAATGCTTGCCTCTGCCGCACTCACTTCGCCAGAACTCATGAGGAGTAGGTAGCTAGTAATGGCTGAGGTCATAAATGTTGAGCGAATTGAGGTTTGTGTCACTCTGTGATTTCTCTAAAGTATTATTCTGTTAAGTCTTGTTGGGGCGTATTAGTCAAAACAAAGTCTGATGCGCTACAGTATTATAGCATTGTAAAAACACCAACTGAATTTATACATTGAATTGACAGAAATATAGGGGCTGATTGAACAAGCGGCATAATTTTCGCTCTAAGGTGCGCCGCTTGTTCAGCGATAATTACATTGAGGATAGTTGGTAATGGCTAAGCTCTTGATTTTGGCTAAGCTGAGTAGACTGCCGATTACGTAATAAAAAGGCCTTGCCAAATCCAGTTAAACGGTTGGCATTCACTCTTGCTGCTTCACCTCTACCAGTATAAATGTCCATCCTAGCAGGTCCTTTGATTGCTATTCCCCGATCATTCGGCACTAGTAATTTCCATTCAAAACCCAAGCGTTGACCTTTAGTGTTTATGATTGGCACCTGGGCTAGGAGCACTGAACCAAAAGGAATATAGTCAGTGTCAACCGCGACCGATACGCCTGAAACAATAGGTAGACCTGAAGCAGTAATTAGATCTTTTTTAGAAGGTTTGAAAAAAACGTATCTTGGATTGCTGTTCATGGCTTCCTGCAAGTAGCCCGGATTGGCAGAGAACCAATTTTGGATGGCTTCCCGCCCCAAGTCTCCTTGAAGATATCCCATCTTTTGCATGTATTTAGCCAGACTTCTGAAAGGCTTTTCATTGGAACCGTCAAAGCTCAAGGTCATTCGCAGGCCGGTTCGGTACTCTAAAACGCCAGAGCCTTGCACTTGCATGTAAAACAAACCAATCGGATCATTAGTCCAGGCAACCTCTAATCCTTTGTTATTTAATGCCCCTTCACTTATCATTTTCCGGGATAGTAATCTTAAACTTCCGGCCATGGGTGATCGATAAATTGGATAAATATAATCACCGACAGGTCGTGCACTTGCCTTAACGGTTGGCGTGTAATAACCCGTGAATTTAGTATTTTGCTGAGTTGAGTTTCCTAAGGGCAAAAGATCAAATTGATTCTGCAATCCTTGAGGGCTGAGTTGACCGTCCCACCGTAATAGTGCGTTTAGCGTACTGGATAGCATATGATTAGATAAATTTGCACCACGTCTTGCAACCACCCGGTTTGGGTTTTGAGTGCGCAAATATTTTGCCATTTGAAATAGGCTATTCTTTAAATCACCTGTAATTGCCCGATTTCTTTCAGCCGTTTCGTAGTTCGGTTTTCGCGTATTTGGTACCCATAGAAAATCACTTTCATCAAAAGTGCTGCGATTATAACGGTCGTTGGAAGCGAATTGAGTATCTGGGAAAACGGGCGTGAATGCGTTTGCAAATCCTGATATCAGTAACGATGAGGTAATAGCCAAGACTACCTTTGGTAAGGGGTGTAATCTCATATGACACTCTTTTTATTATTTTTATCGTGGGGTATTTATTGAATACAATTATGCCTGTTATTGAGTGCCAAACAAGGCATGAACGGTAATTTCAGATGAGCTGATTCCTTTGGTTGTAGGGAAAAGCTTCAGTTAACTGATTGTTGGCAGACCTAAAAACTTAACGACTGCTTGATAAAAGTCGTTCGCTTTCTCAATGTGAGGTGTATGCCCTGAATCGTCAATGGTTTTTATTTCAGCATTTGTAAACAACGTATTAATGATTTCCCTATCGGTCTCCTCGACGATATAGGGAGACTTTTCACCTCTGATAAATAGTGTATTGGCGTTGAAAGGCGTTTGTGTCTGGTTGAAATTTGCAATAGCTAAGTAGGCTCGGCTAATTTCCTTAAGATTACATTGCCATTCGTAGCCGCCCGTTTGACTCGATTTCAGGTTCTTCAGTAGAAAGGCTCTTTCGAATGGATTTTCGATTTTCGTAGACAGCATTTCATCGGCTTGCTTGCGTGACGCTAATTCTCTGACCGGTAATGTCAATAAAGCTTTAAATATGTCGAGATGCCAGAGCTGGTAGGGCTTAGGAACGATATCAACAACAATTAGGTGCTTAATTGCTTCAGGATGTTGCAGCGCCATTTCCATTGCTATCTTGCCGCCCATGGAATGCCCCAATAGATTGAATCGCTCTATCCCTAAATGCTGTGCCAGATTGAGTACGTCATCAGCCATGTCCTGATAACGCATACCTGAGAGGTGAGGCGATTTACCATGGTTTCTTAAGTCAGGGGTTATAACGTGAAAATGAGTTGATAATTTTTTTGCCTGACTTCGCCAATTGTCCATAGATCCCAGCATGCCATGAAGTAAAATAATGCTTGCTGGATTGTTAATGTCGCCAAAACTTTTATAGTGTAATAGGGGATTTATCATGAAAATAGGCGGGAAGTTGGAGAGATTGATTAAGTCAGGTAGATTCTGTATGAATTTAGCACTAAGTATTCATTAACGATAAAGAAATATCCAGCTATAATTACCCGCGCTGGTATTCGTATAATAAAACCAAATTGGTTGCCCAAGACTATCTGGGTTGCTACATTAGCAGCTAAATCCTTAGACCGCTCAGACACGGCTGTTTTTGCCACGACAATTAGAAATGGATTCATATGTTTAAATTTTTCTCTGGCCTTTTTTCCAACGATATTTCTATCGACTTGGGAACCGCAAATACGCTCATATACATGCGTGGCAAAGGAATAGTATTGGATGAACCTTCGGTGGTGGCGATACGCCAGGATCGAGGTCCGGGTGGACCCAAAAAAATTGAAGCGGTAGGAATCGAAGCCAAGAAAATGTTGGGGCGTACACCTTCCAACATTACCGCCATCAGGCCAATGAAGGATGGTGTGATAGCTGACTTTACATACACTGAAAAGATGCTTCAACATTTTATCCGAAAAGTTGATAGTGGCCGAATACTAAGGCCGCGTCCACGGGTGGTTATTTGTGTTCCTTGCGGCGCAACTCAGGTTGAGCGACGAGCTATTAAAGATTCAGCTATGGGTGCTGGTGCGAGAAAAGTTTATTTGGTTGAAGAGCCAATGGCTGCCGCAATTGGAGCAGGGGTGCCAATTGATGAAGCGGTTGGCTCCATGGTCCTTGATATTGGTGGTGGTACCTCTGAAGTGGCGATTATGTCGCTTCGTGGCATCGTTTATTCTGCATCGGTGCGAATCGGTGGTGACCGATTAGATGACGCGATCATCAGCTATGTACGCCGAAACTATGGGATGCTAATCGGTGAGGCGACTGCAGAGCAAATCAAATGCGAAATTGGTTCTGCCTATCCCGGGAAAGAGTTGATGGAAATTACCGTCAAAGGGCGCAATCTATCTGAAGGTGTACCTCGTAGTTTCACTTTGACCAGTAATGAAATTCTCGAAGCACTGCAGGAGCCATTGTTTGGTATTGTGAGTGCAGTCAAAACAGCACTTGAGCAGACCCCTCCGGAGTTGGGGGCTGACGTAGCCGATCGTGGAATTGTTTTGACGGGCGGTGGCGCTCTATTGCGCGATCTTGATCGTTTGTTGATGGAAGAAACAGGCATTCCAGTGCTGGTCGCCGATGATCCGTTAACCTGTGTTGCACGAGGCGGTGGACGCATTTTGGAACGAATGGATGATGACGGGTTTGATTTTTGGGCTTCTGACTATTCATCTCAATACAGCTAATTACTAACTGGAAGCGTAATTCCAAGTGTCGTCCTCCGGAGACTTCCCATCGACGATTTAAATCAAAACAGACTTGAAAACTCACTGCTGATTAAATTTATGGTAGCGGTGATGCTTTCTATTGCGATGATTTTAATGGATTATCGGGACTCTCGTTTATTGCCTATTCGTACGACACTGAATATTTTATTACATCCTTTATTGTATACAGTAGACGTACCTTTCCGGGCGAGCTCGCATATAGCGAACTTTTTTAAAGATCAAGAAAAAATGATCGAAGAAAACCGTAAGTTAACCAGCTTAGTGAAGCGTTATGCGGTAAGGGACCAAAAATATCATTCAATCGCTCAGGAAAATATCCGGCTGCGGACTCAGCTAAATGCAGCACCTGCCTTAGAGGAAAGATTCCAGTTGGCTGAGATTTTGTCGGTCTCTCGTGATCAACATCGGAGTACAGTTACGATCGACAAAGGTGGCAATGATGGGGTGTATCGTGGACAAGTCGTTTTGTCGGGACAAAGTATTTATGGCCAGGTGTTCGAAGTTGCGCCTAATACTTCTGTAATTATGCAACTGACAGACACCAAGCACGCGATTCCGGTCAGGAATAATCGAACAGGACTTGGTGCCATTGCAGTCGGCTCAGGAAACCCAAACCAATTAGAACTAAAAAATATTGAAGCCAATATTGATATAAAAGAGGGAGATACATTTTATAGCTCTGGTTTGGGTCAGCTGTTTCCAGCAGATTTTCCAGTCGCAACGGTTAGGTCAGTCGCTTACAACCCGGGAGATTCGTTCATGCGGGTCAGAGCGCAAACTAAGGTTGATTTCAACAAAAGCCGAGAAGTTATTCTGATTTGGCGCACTAATCACCTCACAGTCTTACGGGCTCAAGAAAATGCGGGGAAGCCCTGATTTATGGAATCCTACATTCCTCGTTTTCGCGGCGCCGTGATTCTCTCTATTTTACTCGCCCTAATATTAACTCTATTACCACTGCCAGAAGAACTCCTCAGATGGCGGCCCGAATGGGTTGCGTTAACATTAGTGCATTGGGCGTTAGTGCTACCTAAAAAAATGGGCATAATCATTGCTTGGTTTACGGGCTTGTTACTTGATGCGCTGTATGGCTCAAGTCTTGGTCAGCATGCTCTTGGGTTGACCATTATCGTTTTCGTTACTCTAAGGCTGAGGCTGCGCATCAACCCATTTACATTAACTCACCAGCTGACTGTGCTGCTGATTGGTTTGGGCAGCTATCTGTTGATTAACCTTTGGGTGCTAGGCTTTACTGGGAGTGCTCCACTCGCTTGGATATATTGGCTCTCACTGCTCGGTAGCTTGATTGTCTGGCCTGCTTATCACTGGTTTATGATGCGTGTATTTTTAGTCAATAATCGATTTGATGACTGACCCAATTGCTTAACTAGGGTGCCAGCCGTGCATCCGAGAGTAGTCGGTCTAAGTAATCAGTTTCAACAAATTCAACGCCATTCGAGTAATGTTTAAATGCACTATCTGCAGTTTCGACCCCGTAAACCATCCATTTCCAAGTACCTTTCCAAGGTGGTGTGTCAAAACTAAGTTCGGCTTGGTCAACGATTAAAAAGTCGGGTCTACTTACGTTTGCTTTATTTAAACTAGCCTCATCATAATCATATAAAACCCAACCGATTGGTAAATCACTTTGCTCACGGACAAGCTCTAGTACCGGTAAGTCAAAAGATATGATAGTGCATTGTTCAGCGTATTTGCTGGCAATTGATAGCAATTTATCAAGGACTTTCTGCCGCCCCCATTTCTCAAGGCTTTCTTCTTTTACCTCAACATAAGCGTGGACTCCAGAAAACTCATTAAGTAACTGCAGTACATCGTCGAGCTTGCTTATTGGAGTAGGGGCGTGTTTTTCTCCTAAGCGCGTTGGCTCGTGGACGCTGATTTCAGCAAGTTCTTGATAGGTACTGGAAAGCACCGCTTTGTCTACACCTGAGGTACGTAGTGTGTTTGCATCATGCAGCACAACCAGAGTTTCATCGGCAATCATTTGAATGTCAAATTCGACAGAGGAGCAGCCTAGCGCAAAGGCTGAGCGTAATCCTTTCAATGTATTTTCAGGATAAGTAAAGTTATTGCCACGATGTGCGATGATAATCGGTTTCACGAAGTCTCCTTCATTGTTGGTAGATATAGACAAGTGTAGATAAGCCGATTTCATCGTAAAGGTTGATGATGTCCTGATTTGCCATGCGTATACAGCCATGGGATACAGGCGTACCGAGTCGGCCTTCTTCGTCTGTTCCGTGGATATAAATATACCTGCTGTAGCTATCCACGCCGTCACCTAGGTTAAAGCCTGCTTCAAGGCCGCGAAGCCATAGAATTCGCGAGGTGATATTGTCGCCACTGCTAAGTTCTTGTGGACTTGTAAGAATCTTGGGGATGTAGCCAGTTAGCTTGCGAGCCTTAAACTGGCTACCCAATGGCGCACTATCCCCATATTTTTCTTTGATGTAATGGGCACCTAGCGGCGTCTTGCCGCTATCTTGATCATTTCCGGTTCCATTGGCTGCACTGGAAATTGAGTATGCTCTGATTAAGTCCTCACCCCGTATATGAAACAGGTGTTGCTGAAAAATGTTGATCAGTAGCAGACCGTTTTCAGTGTGTTCAGGGTATTTATTATACAGATTAGCCAATAGCGCTATGTTGGAAAGTTTGTTCGAATAAATTGGCAATGCTCTGGCTATTACTGGCTGTTGCACATGTCTATCGGCGCACGATTTTTTTTCTTCTTCTTTGAGGTATTGCCACGTAACTTCTTAAGCTCGTTAAAATACTCAGCACCTTCTCCCGTAACATATTCTCCGTTAAACACAGAGCAATCGAATTCTGTCAGCTCCGGATTTCCTTCAGTGATAGAATCTTTTAAATCTTCAAGACTCTGGTAAATCAAACGATCGACGCCCATATGTTCTGCAATTTCTTTCTCCGTACGGTCATGAGCAATTAACTCAGAAGCCGCAGGCATATCGATGCCGTAAATATTGGGAAATCTAACCGGTGGAGATGCCGACGCAAAATAAACATTCTTAGCTCCAGAATCGCGAACCATTTGCACGATTTCTTTTGAAGTCGTCCCTCTAACAATTGAGTCATCGACAAGCATCACGTTCTTGCCTTTGAACTCAAGATCAATAGGATTCAATTTTTGTCGGACCGATTTCTTGCGCATACCTTGACCAGGCATGATAAATGTTCTGCCGATATAGCGATTTTTTATAAATCCTTCTCGATAGCTCACATCAAGTGTCATGGCCATTTCTAGCGCAGAGGTTCGGCTGGTATCGGGAATTGGAATGACGACGTCAATATCATGATCTTTCCATTCGTTCTGTATCTTTTCAGCTAGCTTATGCCCCATTCGCATGCGCGCTTTGTGGACAAATACATTATCCATAACAGAGTCAGGTCTTGCGAAGTAGACATACTCAAACAGGCAAGTTTTGTAGGCAGAGTTAGTCGCACACTGACGAGTATGAACTTCGCCATTTATTGTTACGTAAATAGCTTCGCCTGGCTTTATATCTCTTTCAATTTTATAACCTTGCGTAACCAATGCAGTACTCTCAGAGGCCATCATGTAATCCATGCCTTTGTCAGTCTTTCGACTACCGAGTATCAATGGGCGTATTCCAAACGGGTCACGAAAACCAACGATGCCATCCCTTGTGATCATGGCTACAACGGCATAGGCACCACGGCAACGTTCATGAACTCCAGAAACAGCTTTAAAAATATCATCTGGACTAACCCGATATGAATTTTGTCGATGAAGCTCCTGAGCAAATATATTTAGTAGGACCTCGGAGTCTGATTCCGTATTTATTTGGCGACGATCCTGTTCAAATAGTTCGCGCCTAAGCGGGTCGCTATTCGTAAGGTTGCCGTTGTGAGCCAGAGATATCCCATAGGGCGAGTTAACATAGAAAGGCTGGGCTTCAGACTCGGAAGAACTTCCCGCGGTAGGGTAGCGCACGTGGCCAATACCCATTTTACCGCGAAGCTTTCGCATGTGTGAGTTGGTTCGAAATGCTTCTTTGACCAAACCATTTTTGCGTCGTAATGACAGGTGTTTACCGTCACTAGTTACAATGCCTGCAGCATCTTGACCACGATGTTGTAAAACGGTCAGTCCATCGTACAATTCTTGATTCACCACATCATGGCTTACGATGCCAATTATTCCACACATTCAGGCGTTACCTTGTTGTTTGGCTACCGAACTTAGTTTGATTCTACAGCAGGTGGCTCGTTTGAAATGCCTGCTTCTTTAAGTAGTGCCGTCATCTGGGCTGGTGCATTAGCCTGAATCCAGCTAGCGGCGCTTGCAAACTTAGGCACTAAAATTGAGCTTTGCCACATCGGCTCTTCAGCATATTTTGTTAGGCCAGTAAACATAACAGCCATTGCAATAATGAATCCGCTCAAGGCGAGACCTAATACAACCCCCAGTAGGCGATCAACGCTGCCTAAACCTATCGCATGAACCGCTTTTCCTAGCAAATAGCTGAAGAGCGTCCCGATAAACAGTACCACTAGAAAAATGATCAAGCCTGCGACGATCATTTGGAAAACTTCACTAGAAAGTTCAAACGGCAGGGCAGCCATTAAATCTTTGTGGTACAAGAAAGCTAGACCTGCAGCGGCAACCCAAGTCACTAGAAACAGTGCCATCCAGATAAAGCCTTTGCCAAGACCAACAAGTGCGGTGATTACGATAAAAACTACGATACCGATATCAATAAAATTCAACTCCATTCATTCACCCCTGGCTTATCATCAAGGTTAATAAGAAACACCAAGCAAACATCCCTGTTACCTGGCGTATAAATAATTTATCTGGCGACTACTGCACTACGGTTAACATTAGTATTTTTCTTGTAGCGGCGTTTCATTTGGGCCTGAGCTTTTAAGGCCGCAGACTTAGCAGAGTATTGCCCAATCCTAACTCGAAACAACGTTTTACCATTTTGCTTCGTTTTGGTTACATAAGCTGGATAACCTTCACCAGCCATGACCTTTTTCAGATTATTGGCGCGTGTCTGACTTGAAGTTGCCAATAGTTGGATAGCATAACCATTCTTAGCTTGCTTTGTAGCACTTGCTGACGAAGTATTTTTTTGTGTGGATGCCGCTTCGGTTTTAGTCGTTGCTTTCTTAGTAACCACTCTAGCGGTATTTGACGACTTAACCGGAGTTGCTCTTTTTTCACCAATCAGTCGTGGTTGGACTGTATTAGGGTTAGGTCGACTGGATTTTGGTGCTGTGCTGGCAATGACAGTGCCTTGATCTGATTTACCGGTGTCTTGTGTTGCAGCTGCCTGAGTCGGTGCGACTTTTACAGTGCTTGAAGCAACCGAGCTGGCGCTCGTGGAAGCTGTGCCACTGGTCGTGCCATTATTAACTAAATCCAAATCTAAAAACTCGCTGGACGCACTCGTCGCTGCTTTAGGTTTAACTGAGAAGTCAACGCTCTTTGCTGCAGAAGCTGCGGTTGCAGCCGCGCCTGCTGCTGCAGCAGTACCGACTGCAGCAGCCGAAGCTATGATGGTGCCGTCTGAGTTGCTGCTAGCAGTACCATCCGTTGTTCCAGTACTAACAGCGGTTGTAGCTGAACTCGCCGAAGTATTATTTCCAGTACCATTGTTTGAGCCGTCACCGCCTGTGCCACTGCCAGCATTTGCGATCACGTTGCCACTGCTGCTTTCATTGTTGTCAGTCGTCAGTGTCGGGAGTCGAGTTGTTTGATTGGTGGTTGCAGTACCCTCTTCAGTACCTGGAAGTGCTATTTCAACTACTTCCTGCCTTTGAGCAGCCTTGTCTTTAAGCAAAAACGCAAGTAATGCAGCTGCAATCAATGCCAGAATAACCGCCCCTATGCCGCGTTTAACTGTCGTTCTATTCATACCTTATCTTCCTTTATTAAGCTGAATACTGCAAACGAGGTATCTTGTATTTTGCTGATAACCTATTTGCATGATTACTTGTTAACTGATTTATAATTTTACGGCAAAAGCTAGGGTAGTGCATCAAAAGTTTCCTGTAATTACTTGAAACATATAGGATCATTTACTCATTAATGCCCGAATTAAAGCCTTGCATAACGCCGGATACTACCAGAAAAGAGCCGAAGGCTACTACTCTATCTTTAGATTTCAGTTGATTTAGTAGTGATTTTAACGCAGTTTTGAAATTAGTGTGACTTTTAAGCGTTGTTTGGAGACCTAAGGACTTAAGTTCGCTTAAGAGTTGGTCGTTTTGATAAGCTCTTGATCCATCAAGTTGCACGATATGCCATTCTGCAAAGTAGTCAGACACTGGTCTTACAATACCTTCTAGATCTTTATCAATGAGTGCTGAAAACAGCGCCACTGTTCTCCCATCAATAGGATTATTCGACAGGTATTCTGCTAATGCGGCAGCGGACTGAGGATTGTGAGCAACATCAACCAAGACTTCTGGGGAGTCGGCCAACTTTTGAAGTCGACCCAGTACAGCCGCTTGTGTTAAGCCTTGATTTATGTCAACTCTGGAAATTGGTAGTTTATGTTGAAAATTATCCACTAAAGTTATGGCGGCCGCTGCGTTGTGTAGTTGGAATTTTCCGCGTAATGATGGCTTTGAGTAGCTAACCGGTTCGTTATCTTTGTAAGTGTAGATCCATTGGTTTTCATTTGGGCCAGTTGACCAAGAGAAATCTAAACCCTGCTGCAATAATTCAGCACCTATCCGCTTGGCTTCTGAGCGCATACTGGCTGTTGGATTTATGTCTCCGCATACTACCGTTTTACCTTTGCGCATGATGCCTGCTTTCTCAACACCGATTTGTTCACGATCATCCCCAAGCCAATCGATGTGATCGATATCAATATTCGTAATTAGCGCTATATCTGCATCCCAGAGGTTAACTGCATCAAGCCGACCACCCAAGCCGACCTCGAAAATTGCAACGTCTACATCGTGCTTTTGAAATAGATAAGCCGCCGCGAGTGTCCCAAACTCAAAGTAGGTTAGGCTGATATCGCCTCGTGCTCTATCAATCGCTTCAAATGCTTCACAGATATCTTCATCGACAGCTTGAGTGCCGCCCAAACAGATCCGTTCGTTATATCGAACCAAGTGTGGTGAGGTGTAGCAACCCGTCTTATAGTTAGCAGCCCGATAAATGCTATCTAATATCGCAACAGTAGAGCCTTTGCCATTGGTCCCAGCAACGGTAATCACCGGCACGGATAAGGTCGTGAGCTTCATATTGGACGCAACTTTGCTCACTCGCTCCAAACCAAGATCGATGCTGGATAGGTGTAGCTGTTCCTGCCAATCCAGCCATTCAGTAAGTGAGCGACTCATATTGATTATTTTTTTGGTTTTAGCTTATTAATTTTGGGCTTAACAGCTTTTTCCTTTGCTGTTTCCGTCTCGAGTGATTCTACTTCGTCCTCAATTTTCTCAGGCTTTACTTCTGCTGGTAATGTGAGTTCAAAAGGGATTTCTTCTTCAGCTTCATCAAGGTCTATAGGCCTTGGTCGATGTTGTAACATACAAAGCAAGTCAGCGATTTCGCGACGTAGCAGGTTGCGCGGTACGATTTTATCGATTGCCCCTTTCTCTAATAGGAATTCGCTGCGTTGAAAACCTTCCGGTAAGGTTTCTCTAACGGTTTGCTCGATCACGCGTGGGCCAGCAAATCCGATAAGTGCTTTAGGTTCTGCAATTTGTATGTCGCCTAGCATGGCAAAACTAGCGGATACGCCCCCCATTGTGGGATCTGTTAGTACAGAAATATATGGAATACCCTTCTCAGCCAAGCGTGTTAATGCTGCACTGGTTTTAGCCATTTGGAATAGCGAAAACAGGGCTTCCTGCATGCGTGCCCCACCACTGGCAGTAAACACAATAAATGGTATTTGTTCACGTAAGCTGACATTGACGCCCTGGACAAAACGCTCTCCAACGACAGAACCCATGGAACCGCCCATAAACTCGAAATTGAAAGCCGAAACAACGACAGGAACCCCAAAAACTGTCCCTTTCATAGAGATCAAAGCATCCTTTTCTCCCGTACGAGCTTGGGCTTCACTTAAGCGATCTTTGTATTTTTTGGTGTCTTTAAATTGTAATATATCAATCGGGCCAACATTCGCGGCTATTTCTTCTCTACCCGCGGGATCGAGAAAGGTATCCAAGCGCCTGCGTGCATTCATGCGATCATGATGGTCGCATTTAGGGCAAACATCGTTGTTGCGTTCTAAATCTTGCTTATACAGCACTGTGCTACAAGCAGAGCAGGTATGCCACAAGCCTTCGGGTATAGATTTGCGCTTAACGGTAGAGCCTTCGGTACGAATCCGTGAAGGAATTAATTTCTCAAACCAACTCATAGTGTATTGTCCATCGCCTGGCGCATATCGCCGAGCAGCCCTGAAATATTGTTAATAATGGTGGTGTCATCGCCAGCATTGTCTTCGATCATTTTCACTAACACGCTGCCAACAACCACAGCATCCGATACTTTGGATACAGCCGCCGCGGTAACGGCATCTTTAATTCCAAAACCAACACCTACCGGTATGTCAGTGTATTGTTTAATGTTGCTAACGTGTTTTTGCACATCGTCAACGTCAAGCGCATTAGAGCCCGTTACACCCTTTAGCGAGACATAATATAAGTAGCCGCTACCCGCTGCAACAATACGTTCGATTCTGTGCTGGCGGGTCGTTGGTGACAGCAGGAAAATCGCATCAATACCTTGATTGTTGAGTGGTGTTAGCAAGTCTTCTGCTTCTTCGGGAGGTAGGTCAACGGTTAACATGCCATCGACACCTGATGCTTTGGCTTCCTCAGCAAATTTGTCGTATCCCATAGCTTCGAGAGGGTTGAGATAGCCCATTAGAATGACAGGGGTGTCATCGTCTGTCTGGCGAAACTCTTTGACCATACCAAACACGTCATCCAAGCTAACATTGTGTTCCAAGGCACGCTCACAAGCCAATTGAATGGTCGGGCCATCGGCCATGGGGTCTGAGAAGGGGACGCCTAGCTCAATCGCATCTGCACCTGCTTTAACCATGGCATGCATCAGCGGAACGGTAAGTCCGGGGTGAGAGTCTCCAGCAGTAACGTAAGGCACGAGTGCTGCTTTACCTTCTACCTTTAGTTGTTCAAACTTGGTTTGGATACGGCTCATAGTGTAATTCCTTCCAGGTCAGCCACAGTATTAAGGTCTTTGTCGCCTCGTCCTGAAAGGCAGACGATAATCGTTTTATCCGTGCTCATTTCTGGTGCTTTTTTCATGGCATACGCCAGTGCATGACTCGATTCCAGTGCTGGTATGATACCTTCAATACGTGTTAATGCATGAAAGCCTGCCATGGCTTCATCGTCAGTAACGCCCACATAGTTTGCACGTCCGATATCTTTTAACCAGCAGTGTTCTGGACCAACACCGGGGTAGTCTAAACCCGCGGAGATGGAGTGAGTTTCAGTGATTTGCCCATTAGCATCGGCCATGAGGTACATGCGGTTGCCGTGAAGCACACCTGGTTTTCCTTGGCATAATGGCGCGGCATGCTCTAGCGTATTGAGTCCGCGACCGGCAGCTTCAACTCCATAAATTTCAACAGAAGTATCGCCTAAGAACTCATGGAATAGGCCGATGGCATTTGAACCACCGCCAACACAGGCCATTACAGCATCCGGTAAACGGCCGGTTTGATCTATGCACTGCTGTTTCGCTTCTCGACCGATCACCGCCTGAAAGTCCCGTACCATTTTAGGGTAGGGGTCTGGACCTGCGACGGTTCCAATACAGTAGAAGGTATTGTCGACATTGGTTACCCAGTCGCGCATGGCTTCGTTCAACGCATCTTTAAGGGTCTTAGAGCCAGACTCAACCGGACGAACTTCAGCGCCTAGCAGTTTCATGCGGAACACATTGGGCGCTTGTCGAATAATGTCTACTGCGCCCATGTATACGATGCATTCTAATCCTAAACGAGCACAGATAGTGGCTGTCGCAACACCATGTTGCCCAGCACCGGTCTCTGCGATAATTCGCGTTTTACCCATGTGCTTAGCGAGAAGGACCTGACCGATCGTGTTATTTATTTTATGGGCACCGGTATGGTTTAGATCTTCACGTTTCAAATAAATTTGCGCGCCACCTAGTTCACGAGACCAACGTTCAGCGTGGTAAAGCGGGCTTGGACGACCTACATAGAATGCGAGATCACGGTCAATGGTTGCAAGTAATACCGGATCATCTTTAAGTTTGGCGTAAGCATCGCCCAGCTCTTCAATGGCTTCCATCAACGTTTCAGCAGCAAATCGCCCACCATAGATACCAAAATGTCCTGCCTCATTCGGCATGGCATTCCAGTCAACTGTGTTTAGATCAAGTTCAGGATTCAACATGTTTTACCTCTCGCATTAATGCGTCGATTTTAGCTTTGCTTTTGATGCCCGGCGAAGATTCCACACCGCTACTCAGGTCAAGTGCGTAGACTGATGTCTCGCGAATAGCCTCAGCAATATTCTCGGGGTTTAGTCCGCCCGCAAGTATAATCGGTTTTGAATAATTTTTTGGTAATAATTTCCAATCAAATGTTTGTCCGGTACCGCCTGCTTTACCTAAAACGTGGCTATCGATCAAAATAGCTAGTGCATCGTGATATTGATCAGCATTTTCCGCAAAATTTTCCAATCCATCAGTGCCTAAGGCTTTTATGTATGGTCGTCGAAACGAACGGCAAAACTCTGGCGCTTCATGTCCATGGAATTGCAGTAGATCCAGGCTGACCTTGTTCAAGGTTTCTTCAACCTGACTAGCTTCAGCATTTAGAAAGAGACCTACCGTGGTGATAAACGGTGGCAGGGAGGCCGTAATCTCAGCCGTTTGTTCTGGCGTAACGAAGCGTGAACTTTTGGGGTAAAAAACGAAGCCAAGCGCATCGACTCCAGCATTGGTAGCATTGCGCGCATCAGTAATCGAGGTGATGCCACAAATTTTTACGCGTTTAGCCATTGTGTGGTTACTAACTGAATCAAATAAGCAGGCTAGCATAGAGGTGGTTTTGTGTCACTTCAGGCTGAAACGATTTATTTAGAACGAGTTTCAAGTTGCATGGGAAGGCTACCCTTAGGGCGTAAGGTCAGGCGACATTCATGAGAGACTTGGGTGTCTTGGGGGAGCGTTAATCGAAACTTCTGGGCCAGAATCGCTATTGATAGTACCGACTCCACAATGCCAAAGCTTTTTCCCAGGCAAACTCTTGGGCCTGCGCTAAAGGGTAGGTAAGCGAATTTATTCGGTTTGTTTTCTGCACCCGCTAAAAAGCGTTCAGGGATAAAAGCATCTGGTTGATC
>CALAJG010000059.1 GCA_937923375.1 uncultured Leucothrix sp. | reverse complement strand
TGCGAAAAGTTCTGCATAGTGTGGGTAGTGGATAAGAAGTTTTGCCCCGGCCCTGCTTCCGCATAAGACTCTTTTGAAAACGCGGCCTCATCCACCCTCATACCTTGGAACATTTTCAACATTGCACCGCAGTTGTCCAAGTCCATAATGAATTTTTCATACGACATTGTCAGTCCGCCTTCTAACCACCCGGCGGCATGCCAAACCTGATGAGTACCACTCAACATCGTCGCCCACATTCCATTGGCGCTGTCTTGCATGGCCTGCCCATCAGGCGCATTGGCTGCGGTGATTTGTCCACCGGTACCCGACCTAACCGGAACGCCAAGCCGCATTCCAAGCTGCGAGAGCGCCATGGTGACTAAATTCGCCTCGGGTGTGCCAAAAGTAAGAGAGCCAGTACGGAGATTCATGGTCGAGTGAAACGAGCCTAGCACCACAGGACAGCCCGGACGAACCAGCTGAGCCAATGCTATGCCGACCATACCTTCCGCCAATGTTTGTGCAGTAATAGCAGCAGGTGTCACTGGCCCCATTGCACCACCAAAAATTGCAGGTGATACGCAGACACATTGATTGGATTCTGCATAAACCCGCAGCGATCCCGACATGGTGTCATCGTATATAAATGGTGAATTTACATTGATATTGCCTTGCATGACTGCATGAGTTTGCAGAAAGCCTTCACCGTAAACGATTTCCGCCATTTTTATAGAGTCACGCGCTCGCTCTGGAGCAGTCACTCCCCCCATAAAGGGCTTGGTAGAGAGCGTTAAATGCGCATAAACCATGTCTAAATGTCGCTTATTCACCGGTACATCAGTGGGTTCGCAAACAGTGCCACTCGAGTGGTGCAGATAAGGGGTAGAATAGGCAAGCTTTACAAAATTCTGAAAATCTTGCAGCGTTGCGTAGCGACGACCCTGATCCAGATCGGTTACAAAGGGGGAGCCATAACCCGGCATTAGCACTACGTTATCGCCACCTAACGTGACGGTATGGTGAGGCACGCGTGAGTGCAGGTCAAATTGTTTGGGTGCGGTCGAGCAAAGTTGCCGCAGTAGACCAGCCTCAAATTTTACTGATTCGCCACTAACGGAGGCTCCAGCTTCGCGAAACAGCTCAATGGCAACTTGATCGCTACGAAACTCTACACCTACATTTTCCATTAACCAATCAGCTTGTTTTTCGATTGCAGTGAGCCCTGACTTATTTAAGAGTTTATAACTTGGGATATCCCGGCGTTGAATAATGGGGATTTCATCAACTGGTTGCTTTGTATTGCGTTTTGCCCGACCGCGCCTTTTTGGGCGGCTTTTCTTATCAATTTTCATGACATTAGGGTTCAAAATAATTTACCTCAACATATCGTGGGGGGGCGATCCTGTCTTGCAAAGAATTAAGCAGTATTACCTCAATTTATTATTATTTTTTATGGTTTAATAAAATCTCATTCCTAATATTCTTCCATGTAAACTAACGGTTAAAAACTCAATTATTTTACTCAGATCGACTAATTAAATTTGACGCACTATGCAATTCAGAAGCTATGACAAACTAAAGGTTTTTAACATTGTCGCTCGGCACGGCAGCTTTGCTTCGGCATCAGGATCCTTAAATCTGACAAAAGGCGCGGTCAGCCATCAAATTAGATTATTGGAAAATGAGCTTGGCTTTTCATTATTTCATCGCCTGCCACGAGGGATTGAGTTAACTAATGCCGGGCAGGACTTACTGATAAGCTCGCAGTCTGCTTTTGAGAGCATAGAAAGTAAGATTCAGGAGATGCGTCGCATGGGTAGCCGCACATTAACCATAGGGTTAACGACCTATTTTGCTTCACGTTGGCTATCTCCTCGGCTGATGGATTTCATGCGCCTACATCCAGAAATCCGCCTCAGTATTCAACCCATGATTGACCTGCTTAGTCATAAAAATGAAGGGATAGATTTGACCATTCGCTGGGGAACCGGTGAATGGACAGATACTGAGATAGAACCCTTGTTTCCATGCCCTGCATGGCCTTCAGGCAATCAGCAGGCTTATGAACGGGTGGAGGAAAAAGGGATTGAATCGGCCCTTGAAAGCTTTACATTATTGCGTGACCGGGATGACAGTCATGCTTGGTCGCATTGGCATGCTGCAGCAGCAATCCCCTATTGGAAGCGTGCAGATACCTTGATCATTCCTGATCCAAATGTACGGGTGCAAGCGGTTATTGATGGACAGGGTATCGCGTTAAATGATGACTTGATTGCTTCGGAAATACAGGCCGGAAAACTATTTCGCCTTAGCCCGATTGAACTAAAGGACTATGGATATTTCTTAGCCTATCAAGCTGAGGCTATGACGAATCCTGACGTGAAGGCTTTTGTAGATTGGCTACGGAGGATAGCTTAGCAATAAAACTGGATTTGAAAGTAATGAATCTGTCTACAAATACGTTATTATTGCTAACATTTTTTAACACAATCACATCAATGCACATAGGCCCTTACAAGCTCGACAACCCGCTAATAGTTGCCCCGATGGCAGGAGTTACAGACCGGCCTTTTCGCACGCTTTGCAAACACTTCGGTGCTGGCCACGCTGTCAGCGAGATGATGACCGCAAACGCGACCTTGTACGCTCAGAAAAAAACTATGTTTCGTGCGAACTTTGACGGCGAACTTGCACCTATTTCAGCTCAGATTGCTGGCTCTGACCCAGGCATGTTGGCGGAGGCTGCACGTTATCAGGTGGCCAATGGCGCACAAATTGTTGATATCAATATGGGCTGTCCAGCCAAAAAAGTTTGCCGAAAATTAGCAGGCTCAGCCTTGTTGAAAGACGAAGCATTAGTCAAACAACTACTGGAATCGGTAGTCGATGCGGTTGATGTGCCGGTAACACTGAAAACCCGGTTAGGTTTTGCCAATGGTGAAGAAAATATCCTGCGGGTAGCTGAAATGGCGGAACAGGCCGGCATCGCTACCTTGGCGATTCATGGTCGCACCCGTGAGCAAATGTATACGGGTGAGGCACGCTATGAGCTGATTCGCGAAGTAAAACGCAGCGTGGGCATTCCTATCATCGCAAACGGTGACATTGACAGCCCACAAAAAGCCAAATTTGTACTGGATAAGACTGGTGCCGACGCGCTAATGATAGGTCGTGCTGCTCAAGGTCGGCCGTGGTTTTTTCGCGAAGCACTACATTATCTTAAATCAGGTGAGTTGCTCCCTTCGCCTGAGGTCGCGGAAATTCATGAGGTATTGCTGGGTCATCTTGACGAGCTGTATCAGTTTTATGGTGAATACACGGGCTGTCGTATCGCCCGTAAACATATCGCTTGGTATACCAATGGTTTGCGAGATGGAAATGCATTCCGACAGGCAATGTACAAACAAGATACGACCGTAGGGCAAGCAGAAACGGTGGATACTTATTTTAAAGGCCTGCTGGAAAGAGGCGAACGGCTCTATAGTTAAAAGGCGCTTCAAATTTCCTTGAAGCGCCTAATATCACACACAGTTTGCTGTAGTTTGCAGCGTTTTATATCGTTTTACGCAAGGTCAAAACGATCCAGATTCATTACCTTGTCCCAGGCGGCAACAAAATCCTTCACAAAGCGTTCCTGAGAATCACTGCAAGCGTAAACCTCAGCATTAGCACGTAGCTGTGAGTTGGAACCAAAGATCAAATCAACTCGCGTTCCAGTCCACTTCAGATCACCAGTTTTACGGTCCCTGCCTTCAAACACATCTGATGCATCAGACACTGCTTTCCAAGTTGTGCTCATGTCAAGCAAGTTCACGAAGAAATCATTGGTCAGACTTTCAGGGCGATCAGTGAAAACACCGTGTGCCGACTGATCCGCATTGGTGTTCAACACACGCATTCCACCGACAAGTACCGTCATTTCAGGTGCAGTGAGTGTCATCAATTGCGCTTTGTCGACCAGCATTTCTTCAGCGGTAACCACATAGTCAGCTTTCAGGTAGTTACGGAAACCATCTGCTTCTGGCTCAAGCACTGCAAATGACTCAACATCGGTTCGATCTTGAGTCGTATCAGCACGACCCGGTGTAAATGGCACTTTAATGTCTTGTCCAGCGTTTTTCGCTGCTTGCTCAACACCAACACAACCACCTAATACGATAAGGTCTGCTAATGAAACTTGCTTACCCCCAGCGTTAAACGACTGCTGGATATCTTCCAAAGCCTGCAACACAGTTTCAAGATCATCTGGACGATTAACCTCCCAATCCTTTTGTGGTGCAAGTCGTATGCGGGCTCCATTGGCACCGCCGCGCATATCTGAACCACGATAGGTTGAAGCTGAAGCCCACGCGGTTGTTACCAGCTCTGACACGGACAAGCCTGAGGCCAAAATGTCCGCTTTAAGTGAAGCAACATCCTGCTCGCCAATGACAGCGTGCTCGACCGCTGGAATAGGGTCTTGCCAAATTAACTCTTCAGCCGGTACGTCAGGACCGAGGTAACGAGCACGCGGCCCCATATCACGGTGAGTCAACTTGAACCAAGCGCGAGCAAAAGCATCGGCTAGCTGATCAGGATTCTCATGAAAACGACGTGAAATCGGCTCATATATAGGATCCATGCGCATCGCCATATCAGCCGTTGTCATCATTGGGGCATGACGTTTTGATGGGTCATGCGCATCTGGCACAGTACCGTCACCGGCACCATCTTTTGGTATCCATTGCGCGGCACCTGCAGGACTTTGCGTTAGCTCCCACTCATAACCGAACAGGTTATCAAAATAACCATTGTCCCATTTGATCGGGTTATTTGCCCATGCACCTTCGATACCACTTCCGATGGTGTCACTGCCGTTTCCACTACCTTGCGTGTTATGCCAACCCAAACCTTGCTGTTCGATACTCGCACCCTCTGGTGCTGGGCCAACTTGCGCCGCATCACCTGCTCCGTGAGATTTACCAAACGTGTGACCACCGGCGGTTAATGCCACCGTCTCTTCGTCATTCATCGCCATGCGAGCGAAGGTTTCACGAATGTCACGACCCGATGCGACCGGATCTGGCTTACCATCAGGCCCTTCAGGGTTTACATAAATCAGCCCCATTTGTACGGCCGCAAGAGGACTCTCTAGTTCGCGGTCACCCGTGTAACGCTCGTTTGTCAGCCATTCTGTTTCAGAGCCCCAGTAAATATCTTCTTCTGGCTCCCAAATATCGACACGACCACCGGCGAATCCGAAGGTTTTGAACCCCATTGACTCCAACGCAACATTGCCCGTCAGGATCATCAAATCAGCCCAAGAAATACTCTTGCCATACTTTTGCTTAATCGGCCAAAGCAGCATGCGTGCTTTATCAAGATTAACATTGTCCGGCCAGCTGTTGAGGGGTGCAAAGCGCTGATTACCGGTGCCTGCGCCACCACGGCCATCACCCGTGCGATAGGTTCCTGCACTGTGCCAAGCCATACGGATAAATAGCGGCCCATAGTGACCATAGTCGGCTGGCCACCAATCTTGCGAGTCCGTCATCAAGTCCGTGATATCTTTTTTCAGTGCATCAAGATCAAGGCTATTGAAAGCGGCTGCGTAATCAAAATCCTCATCCATCGGGTTGGACTTCGAAGAATGTTGGTGCAGCATATTGAGTTTCAGCTGATTAGGCCACCAATCACGGTTCGAAGTACCTTCTGCGGTGCTCTTGCTTGCCCCATGCATGACGGGGCACTTACTAACGTCACTCATAATATTTTCCTTTGGGTTGCTTGCTCTAATTACGATCTACAGGATAAATATTAGTACTGAAGTGCTTATTTAGCCAATTCAATTAATCGAATGAATCGATAGATTTTTCACTATCGATTCGTTTTTACGAATAATTATTTGTTATTTGAAGGCCAAACCTGATTGCCGTCAACTGGAAGCTTTGTTCCGTCAAAGCCCTCACCTCTACAATAGCCAGTGCCACTGCTGATATAGAAATTGCGCGGTGTCTGCTTGGTGTAGTTAGCCGCCACAACCTGAGCCGCCGCCTCGGGTGAGTAAGCTTGTCCCCACATAGTAAAGTAGTCGCGATGATCCATCCCCGTTGCAAATGATATCGCAATCAGCAACCAATCAGTTTGGTTTAACGCATCGGCTTCCTCCAGAGAATATTCACTGAAACCCAAATTGGCTTTCTTTTGCGCCCAAAGTGATTCGCTAGCCGTTGCGCGTTTAAACTCACGCTCCAGAATGTGCAGGCGCGCTAACAAATGCCATCCGTCTTCCAGCACACCATTGTCTTGGGCTGACATCATCATCTGAATAAACAGCGACACACCTTCAGACCAGCCCATTTTATCCCACAGCTCGGTTTTCATGTACGCCGCTGGATCTACTTCGTCTACGCTGGCTTGCAGGGTGTTGAACATGTGCTCAAATGGCAGGGATTGGCAGCTAGGATCGCCGCCTGTTTCTTTGTAAAACTGCGTCTTAGTGTAATACGAATAAGGATTGGTTGATGTATGTGTTTGCCAATCATTAAAGCGCAAACGCCACTTTTCCAGACCGTGTCCAAGCTCGTGGATGTCACCGTGGCCGGTTGGACTAAATGACCAATAGGCGTCGTAGGGGTTTCCCGAACAACCGTAACCACATGTCGCCTGATCCGCATTCATGTGCTTCACTAAATCAAGATTATCGATAGTGAGATTGTTAGCGATGGCGAAGTCGTGTATCTCATCAACCACATCAATCCCCGGTCCTTTGAAACCTGCCAAGACATGAGGAAAGTTGTGAACGTAACGCATGGTGCCCGCTGCCAACGCTTGCGCACTGCCCCAATCCTCGTCCACGACGGACACGCGCATTTTCATCATAGTGGAATGTACTTCAAACCCCGGGGTCACTAGCTCCGCCCAATCATAATCAGTGGCTGCCAGCTCAGCGGTAAAGCTTTCGTCATCAGCAATGCTTTGCCAATAGGCATGCTCGCCAACATTGGCAAAACTAAGCTCAACCGGCAAATCGTTCTGACTAAACTCCAATTGTAGCGGTCCACCATAAGGCGAGGTAAAGGTAATGGTTTCGCCACTATCAATCTGCATTTTCTGACTCTGCAAATACTTCGGGCGTTTATAGCCATTCTCCGCCCATTGATGAGTCGAGCCAGAGCGCAATGAGTTGACGAAGACTTTGACGGTCAAGTCACTGCTGTCATTGCGGGTCACGCGCACCGTTTGTCCAGGTAGCGCATAGACACCTGCCGAGCGGAAATTTCGTTTGCTGGTCATGCTGACCGTTTTGCTAACGGGCGTGATGTGGCTAAAGTCAGATCGACTGAAATTCCCCATATCTGCCTGTACAGGGTTTATGTTCCGGTAGTTA
>CALAJG010000058.1 GCA_937923375.1 uncultured Leucothrix sp. | reverse complement strand
TCATGCCATTATCGAGGTGTCGCAGCGCGGTCAGTTTCATTCCATAGTCGGTTTCTTCTACGCGAATCTCAGGTCTTGGGTATTCACGTAGTAGCTGCGTCATTGGCAGTTCGGTATTTTCGGATTTATCACGGAACTGTTTACCGTAGCCGTCGCTTGGATCTTCGTCCTGCAAAAAGCGATGTAGAAAAGAGGCGTGGGCGGGGTCGATGCCAATTTCCATCGCCTGTAGCCAGTTACATTGCCACAAACCCTTGAAGGCAAAGACGTGAGAATCTGGCGCACGGAAACAGTCAAAGTTTGGAAATTCAGGTGGGTCGCCTGGCCCCAGATAGGCAAACACGATGCCGTTTTTCTCGACGACGGGGTAAGACGCGGTTTTAATTCTTTCGTGGGTGCGCGATCCTTCGGGCTCTCCGGGTTGCTCAACGCATTGTCCGTCCCGATTAAAATGCCAGCCGTGAAATGGGCAGCGCAGACCATTATCTTCGAGCCTGCCGTAACTAAGGTCAGCACCACGGTGCGGGCAGTGCCGACCGATCAGCGCCAGCTCGTTTTGCTCATCTCGAAATAGAACCAGTGCTTCACCCAGCAGTTTAACCGGTACAACCGGACGTTCGCCCGCCAGCTCATCGCTCAAAGCAGCAGGTTGCCAGTAGCGACGCAGAACTTCTCCAGCGGGTTCACCCTTGCTTACATGAGTTATCCGTCGATTGAGTGCTTCGCTAATCATGGCTGGTTACTCCTCCGTTTATTCCAATTTCTAGTGTACTTTGTAATGCTCAAGTAGGCCAATATCTACAGAAACACTTGATGACTGTATAAAAATTAAAAAGGCGCCTAAAAAGGCGCCCTATGATACTGATTAGTGATGGAGCTCTAAGTTACTGCATCGAATAACTGAAATAACCTAACGTACTGGTCGCTGCATTATTCGGGAAGTAGTCCACGCCACTGGCATCAAAGCTTCCGGTGAAGGCTTGATTGTTCGCTTTGAATATCACCCTAAAATCAGAAAGTTCTGGAATCAAGTTTCTTGGGATAGCAATTTCAGATATTGAACCAAGAGTAGAGCTGGGCGTAACTCCAACATCATTCCATGACCAGTTAGAGCCTGTCCCTCCATATCTACGTAGGTTTGGACCTTCTAGTATAAACTCTGCACCGATACTGTTCGTCACTTTATAACCAGTGCTAGGGTCATTATCAGCGTCGATAAAGATCTGCCAAGGCCAGACTACTGAGCCAATTGCACCATCATTTTGGTAGGCAAAAAAGAGGTTATTATTGTCATGTGCTGCCCAGGTTTCTAACCAATCGGCCTGAGTATTTACCAGATTATTGGCATTACTAATATCATCCGGGTCGCGTCCAAATGAAGTAACGGTACTCCAATCAGATAAACTACCATTCACATTAATACTATAGTCATTGAGTCGATTCGATATCACCCTATCTTCCGGCTCAATTGGATCGTCGCTGAACTTGTAGCTGAAGTGACCACTTCCAATGTTGGGGTAGCTGTCGACTCCAGATTGTGCAAAGTTACCCGTGAATATACCATTGCGGGCTTTCATCATCGCACTGAGTGATGATGGGTTGTTTATTGCAGCACGAGAAAAGGCTAATTCAACAACGTCTCTAGCTATCCGATAGTTTGCTGTTGCAACATATCGCCATGACCAGTCACTGCCATTACCAGAATATTTATACAAACCACCACCCTGAATGATGTAGTTTGCCCCTAAGCCATTCCCAACTTTAAATCCCGTAGTAACGTCATTATCTGTATCCAGATATGTCTGCCACGGCCACCAGGTACTTTGATCAACATCACCATCATTACGGTACGCCACATAGAAAGTTGAAGCATCATGAGCCATCCACCCTTCCAGAATATCCGCTCTGGCACCGGCTTCATTGATATCGTTGCCATCTACCCCAAACGATTCTAACTCTGCCCAGTCAGACAGGTTACCGTCTACAGTAATTGACTTGGGGTTAGAAACATCGCCAGTTTCAGGTGGTGGTACAACAGCTCCAAACTCGTAATCGACAAACCCCGCTCCGCCACTACTAGCCAATGCTTCCGAGTAGCTATGGGATAACTGCCTTCTTGCATCGCTACCAGAGAAAAGCTGAGAAACCGGGGAATCGAAAATAACAGCTTCTGCACCAATACTGCTGATCTTTGCAATGATGCCTTGCATATTATTTAGGTAAGTGGCCGTGGGCACATCATTATGATAATCGTTTACACCAGCGATGACCCAAACGAAGTCAGGGTTATGGCTGCTTACATCTGAATCAAATCTATTTAGCAGTTGGGTTGACGTATTTCCGCCAATTCCTTCATTGATCACGACTGCACTGCCTAAACGGAGTGCCAAACGCTCACCGACACCCGGGCTGTCAAACCAGCTATCCCCCAGCATAACGTGTCTGCCAGTATTAAGATTGCTGACTCCTACCTTTCTAAGAGCAAAGTCTGCTATCGCCCTATAGCCATACTCATTTGGATGGGAACCATTTTCATAGAAATTCCAAACGTTCTGACCTGAGTTGATGCCAGCCACTAGTGGGGATTTTAAAGTAATTGTTCGGCCATTAGCGGTGTCAACCTGAGCGGTATAGTACTCACCATTACTTGCAAGATAAGTGATTAACTGATCATCCAGCAGTGGGTATGAGTTATTCATCTGCAACTGTGTCGACCCAGCACTAGCACCAGCCGATAGTCTCATTGAAAGTGTACCGCCGTTCTCGCCCCAGATTGCAGACTGCCTGAATAATAGATCATCATGCAATCTCAGTGGCGCAAATGACTTAGGATAGGTGTCTATACCGGAGGCTGAATAATCACCGGTAAATGCACTGTTTCGCGCTTTAAACACCGCGCGGTATTTGCTCGGACTCCCTAAAGAACTACGTGGGATTTTAAATTCTGCAATTGCGCCATTTTTTGCACTGCTAGTTCCTGAAACAAATTGCCAAGACCAATTCGTGCCCGAACCTGTATATTTATAAAGTCCCGCACCCTGTAACAAATAATCAGCACCTACGCCATCAACACCTTTGTAACCGGTTGCAGTCGATAGATCGGTATCAATATAGACCTGCCAAGCCCACCAGGCTGCTCCGTCTATATCACCATTATTACGGTAAGCCACATACAAGCTAGTGTTATCGTGGGCCATCCAGCCTTCCAGATAGTCCGCTTTTGCATTGACATCAGCCAGCGTATTTGCATCATAGCCGAGCGAAGAAACACTAGCCCAATCATTAATATTGGCATCAATTATGATGCTATTTTCACCGACTGAGTTGCTGATTGCGGCCGCATTAACACTCAAAGTAAATACGCTGATAACTGCGGCTAATACTGATTTTATTGTTGTGGGGGTATATAAGTTTGACATTTATTATTCTGCTCATTTAGTTCTGATGAAGTGTATCGCTCCTCTTTTTAAATATCCCCAGATGCCCCGGCTTTCAGTATTAAAGGCAGCACCATATAGATAAGCGATACAAATATTCTGCGTCTTCCTGATTTACAGCAGCCTAATTAACTGGCTGCTGTATTTTTAAGCTACTGAATTATCAGGCTACTTGGGCGCCTCTTCTACCGAGGTATCGCTAAAACTATAGTTAAAATGTCCTTGGTCCAGATCCGGGAAACTGTCCACACCTGATGCAGAGAAATCACCAGTAAACATTCCATTGCGAGCTTTAAGAACGGTGCTTATAGAATCAGGGTTATTGATTGCAGCACGAGGGAATTTTAACTCAGCAATTCCGCCCGACAATTGATAATCCGCTGCCTCCTGATACTGCCATGCCCAGTCAAAACCGTTTCCGATATAACTAAAGATATAACCGCCCTGAATCAGGTAGTTTGCACCCACGCCATTGCCGATCTGATATCCCGTGCCTTGCTTGTTATCTGTGTCTAGGAAAACCTGCCAAGGCCACCACATGACAGGATCTATATCGCCATCGTTTTTATACGCGATATAAAACGAGTCTGCGTCATGAGCCATCCATGCTTCCAGCAGGTCTGCTTTAGCACCGACCTCATCGATATCATTCGCATCTTGACCAAATGATTGCAGCTCATCCCAATCATTTAAATTGGCATCAACAACAATGGTTTTTGGGTTTGAGATAGCATCAGGCTCTGGGGGAACGACAGGCTCGGTCAGTTCATATTGCACAGTGGTGTCCACATCAGATAAGGCCTGAGCATAGCTGTGTGTCAATTGCGTTTTGGCATCACTGCCAGAGAATAGCTGAGCAACTTGCGAGTCCAGGACAATAGGTTGTGCGCCTACTGACCTTATTTTAGCAATAATTTTCTGCATATTAGACAGGTAATCTGCCACCGGAACTTCTGAGGTTGCATCATTAATGCCAACGATCACCCAAACAAAGTCAGGGTTTTGGTTCGCCACGTTACTGTCAAAATTAGCTAATACATCCGCTGATGTAAAACCGCCAATACTTTTATTGACGAACGTTGCTTCATTTAAACGTTCAGACAAATATCTGGGTAAATCATTAGCCGGTCGATCCAACCAACTGTCACCCATTAGAACGTGCTTCCCTGAGTTCAGCCTTACAAAACCAGCTTTACGCATCACAAAATCAGCAACCGCATAATAACCAAATTGATTGGCATGGGAGTCATCACCATAGAAATTCCAAAGATTCTGCCCTTGAGAAATTGACGCTTCCAACCCCTTGATCAGACTAATGGTGTTTCCATCAACATTTGCAACCTGAGCAGTGTAATACTCACCGGCCGCAGAAAGATATGTGATGAGCTGATTATCAAGTAATGAATGTGCTTCGGTCGTCACCAGCTCTGTGGCCCCCCTCGCTGTATCCTGAGCCAGCGTCATAGGCAATTCGCCACCGGGTTCACCCCAGATAACAGATTGACTGTGCAATAGCTCAGTGTGTAATGGAATAGGTTTAAACTGCTTGGGGTAGGTATCAACGCCTGACGGCGCATAACTTCCGGTAAACGCAACGTTTCTGGCCTTAAATGAAACCCTCAGCTTATCTGGAAGGCCCAAAACGAAACGCGGAATTTGGAACTCAGCAATTGGACCACTCACACCATTATCTACAGCAATGACATACTGCCAAGACCAATCGGTTCCTGAGCCGGTATATTTGAACACTGCAGAACCTTGCAACATATACTCTGCACCAATGTTGCTTTCGATTTTAAATCCAGTCGAGTTTGATCCGTCAGTGTCAAAATAGACCTGCCAAGGCCACCATTTGTTCGTGTCGATGTCACCATTGTTT
>CALAJG010000057.1 GCA_937923375.1 uncultured Leucothrix sp. | reverse complement strand
ACGTTGTCATCGCAGTACCTTGCGCATTGTTATACACCAGACTATCTAATCCCTCTCCTTGCTGATGGATAGCAGTAACAATTGCTGAGAACAGTCTGAATCGCTCACCCTCTGTGGTCTGTTCAAAGCCTTGTCTAAGGGTATTTTTTGGGCCATAGGTCGCAATATGTTGATCAATATTAATAACGCTGTATAGCCATTCATAACCAAAATTCAGCGGTATCAGTACCAACCAGCTTAAACCAAAGGAAAGTATCAGGGCTAATAATGCCAGGCACAACCAAGCTGTATTTTCTGCAAATAGGTGGTTCTTAGATGCCAGCATAATTGATCAGTTTATAGTTGGTTTCGCTTAAATGGCCTAGCCTTTCCTTGCACACAATAGCGCAAGCCCTGCCGGTTACAACGGCTAGCATTTTCAGTATCACCCATTGCCCAAAGTAGTTCTGCAAACTCATAGTAAACCTGTTTATGCGGCACTAACGTCAATGCTTTCTCATAATAGTCCGCACTCACCGCATGATTATCGCATTGCCTTTCCAAGCGCGCCAAACACAATAATAAAGATGGGTCTGTCGCCTCACGCGCCTCCCACAATCTGGCTTTCGCTAACGCCGCTTTCGGCTCTCGATGTTGAATCAGGCCGTAGCTGTCGAATAGTTCACGCGCCGGAGTTTTGGCTAACCGCTCCTCAAGCAGTGGTGCAGCCAGATCACCGCCACCAGCATTGGTTAAGGCATCCACATACGATTTGGTGGCAAAGCTTTCCTGTTTAATAGCCTCTGGCAGTCTCTGCCAGATCGACTCCAACGCAGCTAAATCCTGCTTGCCCGAGGTTATCTCAAACAAACCCACCACGGCTCGCTGCATGTACTTTTTGTATTTATTTTTATCGGCTTCGGCAGCAGATTGTGGCATTAGCTCGGGAAGCAATTCCGCTAATTGCTTCCAATCCTCCTGCTGATAGTAAACCTTAGCCAACAGTTGATTCGGAAAAGGGTGGTCAGGAGAGATTTCACGTAAATGCGTCAGGGTTGCCCGCGCTTGCTCTATCTGCCCTGCATCGTACTGCATAGATGCCTGCGAAACAGCCACCGCGATTTCTGCATCTTCACCTAAACTACTTGCTTTTTTAAGGTGTTCATCACGCTTGTGGTATTGCTCCTGCATTTGACTAGCACGCGCCGAGGCTAAGTAATTTAGCAATGGATTGTCAGAGTAAGCGACGTTAGCAAGCAGGTTTTTTTCCCCTTCAGCCCAGTGTCCTTCCAGCAATTTAATCAGGCCATTTTTTATGTCTGCCTGCGCTATGTTGTGACGCCTCAGCTGCTTGCGCTGTTTTACTCGGCGCGGCAAGGTAAATAACCAATACAGCCCTGTCAGGACTAGATAACCCATTATAAAAGCCAGCAGCAGACCAACCACTAGCGTAAAGGTACTGGTTTCTAGGGTGTAATCCTGCCCCCACAGAATGATCAGGTCTTCAGAGTTACGCAGCAGCATCACACCTAGAATATAGATCGCTCCAACCGCTAGCAGAATCAGTAACGGAATCCACATTATGGTTTGGCCTTGGCGTCAGCTACCAGCAGCTCATCTAGGTACCGTGGCGCTAAAAGGCTTGGCAATTTAGCTTCAATATCCAGCGTCTGTAGTTCGGTTAAAGATGTCGATATCGCAGTATCCTGTAGATCAGCGTGCTCTTTATTCAGCAATTCGACAGTCTGTTTAAGCTGTTGCTGATAGGCATCCGGCTGTGCCTGCAATGCCAGAAGCTTAAGTGATTCAAGCTTCAACCGAATGAGTTCGTAACGAACCTGCTGGGTATCGCCTTTAATTCTTTTGGCTAGCTTATTGTCATAACGCTTAATAACGACCGTCTCATCGAGTCTGGCCTTCATGCGTTTTAGCAAGGTGTTGGTTTTTTTATCAGGGTCATCATTCGCTTCGTCGGCCTCTACCAAGCCATTAATAGATGAGCCTGACTGTGAGCTAATTTTTGACTTTAGCTGCCCAGACAACTCATCAATTACGGCAATTACAGCACCGAGATCAGCCGATTCATAAGCCTGAAGGTTAGCAATATCCTTGGCCAGTAAACTTCGCAGGGGCAGCAGCTTTGTGAGACTGATCGAGATAAGTTCTTGATCGGCTGCTTTCAAGGCGGCGATTGCTGTATTAGCATCACGATTTAAGTGTAAGTGGTGCGTGGCAATTTTTAGCAAGTAGCGTACTTCGGCAATTTGCCAATGCTGTGCTGACTGAATGCTGACAGGGTTAGTCTGGCGATTGGCTTGCTGCTGTTGCTGAGTAAGCTGCTCAACCTGCTGCTTTAGCGTTATTTCAACATAGTCATTGCGGGTTTTTAGTGACTTTAGTTCTGTTAATTCTTCAGCTGTCTGGGCCTGATTGGCGATCAGCTGAGAGCGTATTTCTCGCTGCCAGTTCTCGATCGATATTTTACTCGCCATCTGCGGCATTAACGCCATCGCTACCTTGGCGTCATCCATCGCTTGCTTAGCTTTATCGTGCACTCTTAAGAAGTTTTTATAGCCCGCAGCAATACCGATAATGGTAAAAAACAGGGCTAGCCACGTAAGAAATAAGGTAAATATTGACCGCTTACGCAAAGTCCGGATTTGCGTATCCAAACCCGTCGGTTGATCTATCATCAATTATTCACCTCAAGTTTCATTGGTTGAGGCCCAGTTCAGCAGGCTACTAATCATATTATCATCACTTGGGTCTTCAGCCACGATAACCTTCCCTTGGTAAGCAGCAACTGTCTGCAGATTATTTAGCGTATCAGCGATACGTTGACTGCCCATTAACAGTGTCATTTGTTCCAACAATTCCTGCCCCTGCCCTAATCTAAATAAATGCGTTAAACCCTCAACGCTAGTGAGCATGATTATATCGACCCCCGCTTGTTGCTGACACTTAACTAATGGCAATAAATCAGTCACTGGGCAAACTCTGCGATAGACATCTATGTACTCGACACTGGCACCACGCTG
>CALAJG010000056.1 GCA_937923375.1 uncultured Leucothrix sp. | reverse complement strand
TCTTGTCGCGCATCTTAAACCTTTTATCTGACATTACCAAATTGCAATAAACTTTCTTGCTAGCCAATAACAAAAAAAATCATTATCGATAACAAATATGTTCTTCTCAATCAGATAGATTATTTGTTAAGCAAAATCTAGGCTCAAGCAATGACTCCGCCCATAAAGCCGCCAATTCGTTGACTCAACAACGAGCTTCTCTCAGGGTTTCTTAGCCCTGCCAAAACTTTGGGCCGCAAGTCAGGTATCGTCATCAAATCGACGAGTAAAATATTAAATACATCCTGCTCCTGGAGTGCTGTCGCTTCTAAAAAATGCTGCATTATTTTATCTTCTCTCAAGTCACCCCAAGCCCTACCCGAAATGGCAGCCAACACTTCAATTTCTTCGCGCCATTCAGAAGTAAGCACTTCAGTGATCAGCCGCTGCCTTTCGCTTCTTGCTTCACTACCTGACAGCGCCCGAAGTAGCGAAGCCATTAAAGGCGGTTGTTTCGTTTCAGAATTCATTTCCTCAGTGATGCGCTTAGCGACGCTCGCACTTAGTGTTCCTGCGTAACTCACATTCTCAAGGCATTGCATAAATCGATCTAAAGGAACATCCGGCAAGCTTGGTAGTGCAGTTGCCAACTTACTGGCGTTCCCATCATGCTCAAGACGAGCAATGACGTCTGCAATACCCTGCAAACCTAAATATTCCCACCGTTCAAACCCATCCTTGCCCGATAAATAGTCCTGAGCTGGAGCGTAGTGTTGAGATGGTTTTTCTTTCAGTTCAACCGTTGCCAAGGCATGAAACACGGCCAGACGATCTTCTCTTGGCTTAAAAGAAAATGGACTTTCTTTCAGAGAATCTTTTGCAATCCCTCCTGCCAGGTGCGCCTGCATATTCTCACCAATATTTGACATCAAGTCCCTGACAAAACCATCCCGTGATTCAAGCTTTAGCAAACCTAGCTCGTCAATAGGGAAGCTTAGGAACCAAATCACCGGCTCTTGCTTTTTTTGCTTATCCCAGAACAAAATCGCCAGCCAGGCTTTTTGTTGGAAAGGGTATGGATAAGGGGTTTGTTGTAGCTCTATCGCAGCAAACGTTTGATTGGAAATTTTCTGAATCTTCCGGCCCAAGTCAAAGATACGGTATTGAAAACCACTTAACACCAAAAAATCACTGATCGTTTCCAGCTGTTGTTGCATCCTGCACCTCAAAACATCGACTAAAAATTAAGTGCGAATAATCGCATAATCACACTGACAAGTCGTCAGCAGAAATAATTTGCGTATAATCCTAGGGACTCGTGAAATGGCCACTGGAGCGCTAACAAATCATCATGATCGATCTAAAAAAACAATTCCCACACTACCTGCAACTAATTCGATTTGATCGGCCCATCGGGACTTATCTGTTGCTTTGGCCAACACTGTGGGCGCTTTGGATTGCTTCCGGTGGCTTTCCTAGTGTAAAGATTCTAATTATTTTTGTTCTTGGCGTCTTCCTAATGCGCTCTGCCGGCTGTGCCATTAACGATTATGCTGATCGTGACTTTGATTCAGATGTTGCACGCACCGAACAACGCCCACTCGCGACGGGAGCCATTACCCCAAAAGAAGCTATCGGTGTTTTTGTCGTATTAGCACTTGTCTCATTCTTATTAGTGTTTCAACTAAACTGGTTAACTATCGGCATGTCCCTTGTTGCACTGGCGTTAGCGGCTAGTTATCCGTTTATGAAGCGGGTGCACATGTTGCCTCAGGTACACCTTGGTTTTACTTTTGGCTGGTCCATTCCTATGGCCTACACCGCTGTCCACAACCAGCTACCGGATCTGAGCAATTGGCTACTATTTTTCACTGCGGTTATTTGGACCACTGCTTACGACACGATGTACGGCATGGCCGACCGTGAAGATGACATCAAGCTTGGCCTCAAGTCGACGGCTATTTTATTTGGCGATAACGACAAAATCATCGTTGGCATCATGCAATTCATTGTCGCCATGATGCTGACAGTCATTGGTTTATTGGAGTCACTAGGCGGCATTTACTATTTGGGTTTAGCAGGGGCGTCTATTTTCTTTATGTATCAACAGTACCTGATTCGTGAGCGAGAATCGGTGCCTTGCTTTCATGCTTTTTTGAATAGCAACTGGTTTGGCATGGTGGTATTTATCGGCTTACTGCTCACTTATTCACTATATTAAGCGGCAACTCTAACTGCTCAGGCATATCTAATGGAAAGAACTGCACCCCCAAGCCGATCAGCCTGACAGGCCTTCTGCCTCGCTGCCAAGCCTGCCTGCATAGGTGAGCAAAGCCAGTTTCACTGGGCGTTGTTCCCGCCATCTGGATGGTGGTCGTTTCGAAATCATCAAACCTTAGCTTAACAAACAGGGTTCTGGGTCGCAGATTCATTCGCTTTTGTGTCTTTTCCAAGCGCTCAGTAAACTCTGAATAAAGCAAGGGTATTTCAGCCATGCAATCTGCTAGACCTGGTAGGTCAGAGGCGTAGGTTTCTTCAACACTCAACGATTTGGGCGTACGATGCGTAACCACCGGTCGATCATCAATACCTCTCGCCAGCTCAAATAAACGCTTACCAAACACGCCAAACTGCTCAGAGAGCTGCGCCTCACTAAAGGCTTGCAGTTGTTGGCAGTTTTCCACCCCAATATCAGCTAGGCGCTTAGCAGTCACCTTACCGACTCCAAAAATTCGTTTTACCGGGAGTTGTTGAACAAAATTATCAATCTCGTCAGGTTTGATGACGAACTGGCCGTTGGGTTTTTCCCAGTCACTAGCTACTTTTGCTAAGAATTTGTTAGGCGCAATGCCAGCAGATGCAGTGATTCTTTCCATAGCAAATATGCGATCCCTTATCTCCTTGGCAATAAGCGTCGCACTCCCCCTGCAGTGCTCACTTTCACTAACATCCAGAAATGCCTCATCCAGCGACAGCGGTTCAACCAGGTCGGTATATTGATAAAATAATGCCTGTATCTTTCGTGAGACTTCTTTGTACAAAGACATGCGAACCGGCAGCATTATTAACTGTGGACATAGGCGACGCGCTCGTGAAGACGGCATCGCAGAGTGAACGCCAAACTTGCGGGCTTCATAGGAACACGCTGCGATAACGCCCCGCTGTGATCCTGAGCCACCCACCGCGACCGGCTTGCCGCGCAGTGACGGATTTTCCCGCACTTCAACCGCAGCATAGAAGCAGTCCATGTCAATATGAATAATTTTTCTCAATATTCAAACCTTTTCGGCGATTGTTACGACCTATTAATGACGTTTGCAATCCCCTCTAACGCAAACTCAGGAACAAACACTCACAGACCATTGTCTCATTATTGAAACCCCCATAATGTTTAAATAGGGTTTGTTTGTACCTTTTAACCCATAATCCGTATAATCCGGTTTGCTAGTTCCCACAAGGATGCGAATGTGACGATTTCACGTACAAACAAAAGTAATAAGGCTTCAAACGATCCGGCTATCTTGGAGAGCTGGCGACGTTTAAACCTTAGTATTAAAGGCCAGCCGAATCAATTCCAACAGCATAGTCAACGGCTCTTATTCGCCTTACAGCACAATCTTCATCAATTTCTACCCGGCGCATTGCAGGACCTTTTTATTGCACTAGGCAAAAATGGCCGCCCTCTCAGAGAAAGAATGTACAGCCTTGCCGTTCCTCTAATAGACCATAATGATCGTGAATACTTTCATGAATGGCTGGCTCATGATAGCGACTCAACGCTTGAGTGCCATCGCTTCCCGGGTTCTGTACTAGTGAGCCAAACATGCCGCACCAGCTCTGTAGATAGCGACCCTTATTCGGCGTTAACCACAGGAAATACTATTGACCGTGGTAGACACGCGATTGATTACGGCCGTATTGAGATTGCCGAGGCCCTGCTGGAAGCTGCCTGTGACAAAAAGAAACCTGAAACTAATTACGTCGAAGAACTAATGAGTCTTTATGCAGCTACACGACAAAAAGAAAAACTATCGATGTTTGCTAACAAGCTTCAAAAGCAGCGCTTTAAGCTATCAAAACATTGGAAACAGGTTCTTGAATCGTCCAAGGAATGGTAACATCGCTCGACTCTTGGGAAGGATTCCACGAATTAATCAAAATTTAAGTACCGGACAATATTGCATGTCAGTAACTACCAAACTGCACCACTTATTACCCCCTCTTTTACTCGTTCTAAGTTTATGCACCAATAGCGCATACGCTGAAAGCCATGCTCCACGCACTGTAAAAGCCATCGGTACGCTTACCGCCATTGTTAACAAAAACTACATAGATGCCGAGGTTTCTAACAACCAAATTATGGTTGCAATCCTAGCGGCAAATCCTGAAGCATTTCGTGGTGGAAACATCAACTTTATGATTCGAAATGCTGACTTAAAGTTACCTAGCGCTGAGTCCATTAAGAGTATCCCCAACAGGGACGCAACTAATCTACTTAAAGAACATTACCGACTTTTCAAACGGGGTAGAACCGGGAATTTGCCTCCCCCTTCGTTTATCTCTTTAGCCAATTCTGAACAGGTTGAGACATTAGTAAAAGAGAAAGCAGAACAGTCTGAAAAGCTCAACAACTTAGAAGAAGAACGAGAACAACTTCGGGAGACTGTTAAACGCCTTGAAGATGAAAAGTCAAAACGTGACAGTGACCTCAGGGCATTAGAAGAGAGAATCCAAAGCTTACAGTCTTCATCTAACTCCTTGGGTTCTGCCAGAGCCGAGTTGAAGTTGAAACTAGCCAATGGTGAACTAACAGGTGAAGGCGCTAAGCTTCTTGAGGAATTAGATGCCCGCAACCGTAGCCTTAATGCACAACTGCAAAGTGCCCGAAGCGAGATGGCAGAAAGCACGCGGATGGAGATCACTCTTGAGCGTCGTATGTCAGATATTCAGGAAGAGAACAGCGCGCTGGCTCAAGCGTTAAAAGACAAAGGTGTATCACCGACAGAAGTCGTGAAGCAACTTGACGATAAA
>CALAJG010000055.1 GCA_937923375.1 uncultured Leucothrix sp. | reverse complement strand
CACATCGGCACCAAATGCTCTGGAGCCGCTAGAATGCCGGGAAAGTACTCCAGACCCGATGAAAAACCACCCGCTCCTTCATCCATGCATTTATCGACCAAACGCGCCATCGCCGCCACTTCATCGGGTTCGCCTGCGCGTAGCTCATCGCCAATCACTGCGCGGTGTATCGTGCCATGACCCACAAAAGCCATCACATTTACCCCGAGCTCACTAGAAGAAAGTGCATCAAGGTATTCGCCAAAACCATGCCAATGCGGGTGCTCCGCCTTATCGGTGTACCAAGGCGAGACTGAGCGAATCGTGTCGTGTGAGCAAACCGGCGCACAGCTAATGCCACACTGACCGATCACCTCAGTGGTAACGCCTTGATGTACCTGACTTTGCGCACGCCCATCGGCAATCAAAGTAAAATCTGAATGGGTATGCATATCGACGAAGCCGGGAGAGACCACCAATCCAGTGGCATCAATGACCTCAGCAGCATCCGAGCCGAGGCTACCAATTTCACTAATCAAGCCATCTTTGACGGCGACATCCTGTACCACCGCTGCACGGCCGCTACCATCGACTACCGTCCCGCCCTTAAGAATTAAATCAAACATAATCTCTCTCCTATTTGCTTGGTCCGTATGCCCAGTCAGGCAGGAATAGTGTTAGCTCTGGAATAAGGATCAAAATCACCAGGCCGATGATGTATGCCAGAATAAACGGCAGCACAGCGACCGAAACCCGTTCAATCGAGATACCCGATATCCTTGCGGCCACGGTGAGATTGGCACCGAGCGGCGGTGTGAGAAAGCCGATTTCACAGGTAATAACCGTGAAAATACCAAACATAACGGGGTCCACACCCAACGAACTCACCAATGGCAAAAAGACCGCTGTGAACAGTACAATCTGTGCCAGCGACTCCATAAAGGTGCCGATGAAGATGTAGAAAACACCAATCAACAACAGCACTAGAATTGGGTTCGAGGTCAACGCGGTAATGCTTTCTTGAACGGCTGCAGGTACATCATAAAAAGCCGTGAGCTGTCCAAAGGCTAGCGTTGGCGTTAGCAAGATCAGAATACCCGTAAGCAAAGCCGTAAAGCGTAAGGCTTCAATCACTTTCGCCACCGTCAGCTCTCGGTAAATAAACAGCCCGACAAACAGAGAATAAAACACCGCCACGCCAGCCGCTTCAGTCGGCGTAAACACGCCACCGTAGATACCACCCAAGATTAAAACGGGTGCGCCAATCGACCACTTACCCTCCCAACAAGCGCGTAAAAATGGCCTCCAGCTAAATGCTGCACCGCCGCCGCCATAGCCACGTTTGCGTGCAATCAGGTAGGTAGTAATCATTAGAAGAATCGTAACCAGCACACCTGGAATCAAACCCGCTAGGAACAGGCGTGGAATCGATGTTTCCGACACCAATCCATAAATAATTAATAGATTGGAAGGCGGTATCAAACTGCCTAACGCACCGGCGCTGGCGGTAATTGCCGCGGCAAAAGGTACGTCATAACCTTCACGTTTCATCGCAGGAACGGTCACTGACCCAATCGCTGCGGTTGTCGCTGGCCCAGAGCCAGATAAGGCAGCAAACAACATACAGGCGAACACTGTTACCAAGCCCATGGAACCGCGATAAGCGCCAACCAGATTGGTGGCAATTGAGATCATTCGACTGGCCATTCCGCCCACTTCCATTAGCCGTCCGGCTAATACAAACAATGGGATGGTCAACAAGGGAAACGGCGTCAAACTGCCATAGCCAGTTTGCGCGAGTAAGGTATAAGGGATATCAATGAGAAACAGCGCAAGCGCTGTGGTTAAACCCACCGACACAAATAACGGGGTACCGATTAGCGTTAGTAGCACAAACGCCATCGCCAGAATCATTAATGAACTCATGACTGGCCCTCCGGCTTTTGCGGTTGGGGCTCTTTAGGTAGTTCCTTCAACTCTACAGGGAGCTCCAGATCTTCAGCGAGCATGCCCGGCAGGCCTTCGCTACCCTCGCGGTGCCACTGAATGTAGGTCTGTGTCAAACGAATCAACATTAGGCCATAGCCGATGATCAGAATTGACTGCGGGTAGAACTGATCAATACCTAAGCTCGGGCTGTGCGTGGTGTATTTCCATAGCACCTTCAGGTAATCAAAACTGACCCACACCATGAACATGCAGAAAAAAGCCCAGAAACCATCGGCAATGAAAATAATGAAACGCCCAAACTTTTCGGGTAACGACGCGACTGCAACCAAAATACGGATATGGAAACGTTCCCGGACACACAGCGCAGCGCCCATATAAACGGCCCATACCATGCTGATCGACGCGACTTCTTCCGTCCAGTGCAGGGCTACTTCAAACACATACCGAGCCACTACCTGAGAAAATACGCTCACTGCAATGATCGACAGACAGGTACAACAGATCAACTCTTCAAAATGACGCTCCAGCCACCTCAGTGCTTGCATGCTCCCCTCCTCAAACAAAAAAGGAGAGCAGCTCGCTCCCCTTTTTAAGGTTTAACTTCTTAAGCGATAGGCAACAGAAGCCTACTCAGCGGCCGCTTGAATCTTCTTTACCAGCTCAACGAACCCTTCGCCGCGTTTCTCTGCAAATTCATTTTGCACGCCTTTTGCAGCCTTAACGAAGTCAGTCTTATCAGGACGTGTCATCTTCATGCCGCCTTCTTTAACCAACCAGTTGCGTACTTCTTCGGTTTCATTTAGCACTTGCTTGCGCATTTCCAAACCCGCATCTGTCGCCGCTTTCTGAATCTGTTCACGCTGCTCATCGCTCAGGCGTTTCATGAAATTATCAGAAGCAAACAAGGGAGCCATCGCAACAAAATGCTCAAGAATGACCAGGTGCGGTTCGAACTCATAAAACTTCATATCTTTGATAAATGAAGTTCCGTTGTCACCACCATCGACCGTGCCAGTTTGCAGGGCTGTCGGAGTCTCTGACCAAGCCAAAGGCACCGGATTCGCACCAAAGGCGCTGAACGTTGCTAGCATGACTTCATTTTTTGGGGTACGGATTTTTAATCCATCCATGTCAGCCATCGTGTTGATAGCACGCTTTGAGTTGTAGAAGTCACGGTAAAGTGCAGGACCAAAACTCAGCAGATGAACGCTGGTGTCTTCCTGCAGCTTTTTCTTCATAAAGTCGCCGACTTCGCCGTCAACTACTTTCTCAAGGTGCTTATCGTTCTGGAAAATATAAGGCAGTACTGTCACGTCCATGAGTGGCCAGTGAGGGGAAACGTTGTTTGCGGTAATGAAAAAGCCGTCTACGGTACCCAGCTGCATCGCTTTGAAGCCTTCGTCTTCCGAAGAAATCTGGTTACAGCAGCGAAGTTTTACATCGACAGCGCCTTTGGTGTATTCCTCAGCTTTCGCTTCAAAGATCTTACCAAAACGTCCGTAAAGGGATTCTTCAGGGGCTCCGAATCCTAGATTCATGGTGATATCGGCCGCCAGAACAGGCGTACTTGATAGAGCAATTGCACCGAATAAGGCTGATGCAATCACGGTATTCCGAAATTGTTTCATGCGTGGTTCCTCCAGTTGGTTTTCATTAACCATATTGAAGGAAACGATGATTGAAGTATAATGTCATTTCAGCAGCTATTGATACCTTTTAGTTATCATGCAATTTGGCATCCGTCATATCAGATACTTCAAAGCCGTTGCGCTAGAGTTGCATTTTGGCCGAGCGGCTAAGCAACTTAACATCGCGCAACCGGCACTCAGCCGCTCCATAAAACATCTGGAAACCCAGATTGGCGTGCAGTTACTGGAGCGCAATAACCGCAATGTTCGTTTAACCAATGCCGGTAAGGTATTCCTGGCAGGTTGCCAGCAGCTCATTGACTCGATGGAAGGCATGGTGATTCAAACCCAGAAAGCGAGTGAGGGTAAAGCGGGTCACTTAATTATAGGTTATACCGACTTTGCTATTAGCGGCCTGATGCCAGCGATTTTGCGTGATTTTAGAAAACAGTTTCCTGATATTTCTATTGAACCGGTGCACGGTGTGACTGGCAAACAGCTGGACCACCTTGGACAGGGTAAGCTGGATCTCGGTTTTATCACCGGGCCTTTTGAGCGACAGGGCTATCAAAGCGTAACCATTCAACAGGATTCATATAT
>CALAJG010000054.1 GCA_937923375.1 uncultured Leucothrix sp. | reverse complement strand
TTTTTAGCTGAAGCGTCAGAACCCAACATAACGTGTTAATCAAAAATTAACTGTGTATCTTGGTTCTTTGCTTCTTGGCAATACTGTTGCCAGTCACAAATCCCCACAAAAGTTATTTGGTCTACTTTGTTAAACAGCGCCAGCGGCCTATGCCGTTGGAGGAGGCGTATTAGAACCGATTTTTACAGTTCACACAAGTGGTAATTATAAAAAACTTTAAGAAATTTCTCTCCAGGAAAAACCTTCTTCCTGGCAGGCCATAGAAACCCATTCTGATTCACAATCTGCACCCCTATATAAGGCCTCTTGGGCATAGGTTGGCGAGTTATTTTTCTCACTCACATGGCCACCCAGTAGGTGCTGCATCTTAGACAAATCAATTTTCTTTAAGATAGCTTCGGACTGCAAATTATCAAGATGACCGAGCCCGCCAGAAACACGTTGTTTCAGTGAATATGGGTAGGCGCCCTGCATGAGCATGTCATAGTCGTAATTGCATTCGAGCATCAATGCATCCAGGGAGGTTAAATTACTCAACACATGAGGCGTCGCATGCCCCAGATCACTCAACACACCCAAGCGAAAACTACCGTCACTAAAAACAAACTGGCAAGGCTCGCGGGCATCATGCGGAACACGGAATGGCTGTAAATGAATACTACCTATTTCGAAAGCAGTATCTGGTTCAATGAAATGGGTTTGAACAAAATCGCTATCTCGGGCAGCAATGCAAGTTCCATGAGTCAGCCAAACCGGAAGTTTATGCTTGCGCGATAGCCTCCCCACACCATTAATATGATCACCATGCTCATGAGTAACAACTACAGCTGAAAGGGAAGAAGCTTCACAACCTAAACGCTGGAGACGCCGTTCAGTTTCCTTCACAGAAAACCCACAATCTAGCAGTATGCGGGTCTTACCCACTTCAATTAGTGTTGCATTTCCTTTACTACCGCTACCCAATGAAGCAAATCGAATCATTATTAGCTTGTGTACTCTTTTCCAATGCGATTTAAAATGAGCTGTGCATCTGCTGCAGGCAGAGCTTTACCGACTTTGTCAGCGGCTTCTATGATGGAGACTTTGTCATCACCGCTAATACGGAATTGATATTCAGCACCTTGGTTAACCTTGCCAAGAGATTTGTTTAAAAACCTCCCAACAGGGCTAGCAGAATCTGCGACTAAAGAACGATCTCTTGCCACAATCATGCCAGAGGCCTGATCAGCCTTGCTGATTGTCATCCCCATACTTTTTAAAGTAACGTTGGCGCGAGTCCAGACCGTAGCTAAGGCACCTTCGACCTGCAAGACACTTTGATCGCCCTTTTTAACGATTTTGACTGAGCTCCTTGGAGGTGCCCCCATACTTTTATCAACTAAAGGCACCTGATCCAATCTTCCAGGCTTAGTGGCACCCATGCTGTCAGATATGGAAGTAACATAAGTCTTGTCAAAATTTGGCGCATCCAAATCGGAAGGAATTTCTAATACCTTGACAGATTTATGATTGCTGTAATCAACTAGATTGGTGACATCAGTCAACCGTCCAAAAGTAGAGCAACCTGCTAACAAGCCTGCAATCAGAAGAGTCGGTAAAAATTTCATATTTATAACCTATCGGGTTAATCGGTTGTGCTAATCAATGTTAATACCAACCTGAAGCATAGCATCCAGCACCGCATCTTGCAGAGATGCATCCAGCGGTATTAATGGCAATCGAATTCCTTCGATATGACCGTAGCCCATTCTAGACAGCGCCCATTTAACCGGTATTGGATTTGGGTCAGCAAAAAGCGATGCGTGAAGAGGTCTAAGCAGCTCATCCAGCCTCATTACTTTCTCACGATCACCCGTCAAAGCAGCAGAACAAATATCGTGCATTAATCTTGGAGCAACATTAGCTGTAACAGAGATATTACCTTTACCGCCTAACATTATCAGCTCGTGAGCGGTTGGGTCATCGCCACTAAATATATCCATACGGTCAGCGCAACGTTCAATCACTTCTTTAGCGCGTGCCATATCGCCTGTGGCTTCTTTGATACCAATGATATTACTGATGCTCGCCAAACGATCGACGGTATCGGGCAAAATATCACTAACTGTACGCCCCGGTACATTATACAACACCTGAGGAATAGCAACGCCATCGGCAATCGCTTTGAAGTGGCGATACAAACCTTCTTGATTAGGCTTATTGTAATACGGAGCCACTAGCAATGCGGCATCTGCCCCGTCACGCTTGGCAGCAACTGTAGACTCTAGCGCCTCAGCCGTGCTATTTGAGCCTGTACCGGCAATAACAGGAATTTTCTTATCAACAATTTCAACGACACGCTTGATAACATGTGAATGCTCAGCATGCGTTAGCGTAGAAGATTCACCCGTTGTACCTACGGCAACAATGACATCCGTTTGATTATCAAGATGAAATCCTACTAAAGCCTCCAAGGCTGCTTCATCAACTTCTCCTGTGGCCGTCATTGGCGTAATGAGCGCGACCATACTTCCCTGAAACATTAAATCCTCCAACGGTGGCTTGCTGCATGATGAACAAAGCCTTAACACTGTGATAAATTGGGCAAAGTCTAATAGTGCCCCCCACTAAACACAAGGTAAATAAAGGATTCTGGCATTCCTGCAAACAATCCGTTAATTTATCGAAACACACATTTAAGCAGCAATGATCAGAGGGTCAAATAGAGATGACGACCAAGCTATCAATCTGCGAGACAAACTCACCACAAAGGATATTTCATGCCAGCACTAGAAATTGGCCAGCAGGTTCCCGACTTTACCGCCCCCGCCACCAATGAAACCAGCTTTACTCTCTCCGACTATCGTGGAAAATCAAACCTGATTATCTATTTTTATCCCAAGGACAGCACGCCCGGCTGCACGACAGAAGGGCAAAACTTCCGGGATATGAAAACCGAACTCGACGCTCACGACACCTTGGTATTTGGTGTATCAAAAGATAGCATGCGCCGACACGAAAACTTTAAGGCCAAACAAGCGTTTAACTTTGAATTAATCTCAGATGAAGATGAAGCAGTTTGCCAATTGTTTAATGTGATCCAGCTGAAGAAGCTTTACGGAAAAGAGTACATGGGCATTGTACGTAGTACCTTCTTAATTGATAAAGAAGGTGTACTTCGCCAGCATTGGGACAAAGTCAAAGTAAAGGGCCATGCCGACGCAGTACTTGAAGCGGTAAAAGCGCTTTAGTGCAGACTGTCGCTACTCAGAACTACCGACTCTGAAAAAATACGCGCTAGATCAACTTCATCGATGGTGTAGTGCGTATTACAGAAATCGCAGTCAATTTCGATATTCCCCTGCTCTTTCATAGTCGCTTCGGACTCTTCTTTGCCAAGCCCGATCAGCATATCTTCAACTTTTTTCTGCGAACAACTGCATTTGAAACGCAAGTCGTCACCTTTGAACAAGCGGACGACTTCTTGATTAAACAAGCGGTTGAGAATTACTTCTACACTAAGGTCAAGCAACTCACTATGTTGAATGGTTTCTGCCAGCATGCTGGCACGGTTCCAACCATCAGCATCTTTCGCTTCGCCCGGCAATTTTTGCACCAGCAAGCCTGCAACCGACGTTTCACCGACCGCCAACTCCAAACGTGTTTTGAGCTGCTCTGATTGTTCAAAGTAGGCAGTCAGGCATTCTGAAAGTGTCTTGCCTTCGAGATTAACGATGCTTTGATAACGCTCACCCTGCCCCTCTTCTGGCTGCACGGTGATGACCAGGGTTGCATCAGTTCCAAACATATCCTTAACCGTTGCTGGAACCTCATCAACATCCCCACTCCAGCGTGCCATACCACGAAGATGCCCCTCCGAAGTGGATTGCACTACCAGTAGATTCAGTGGCTTTCCACCATTCACCTGCACGACTAAAGTCCCTTTATACTTAATAGTCGCAGACAGTAATGCTACGGCCGCATATGCCTCGCCCAACATTTGACGTACGGGCGCAGGATATTCAGTCGTTGCAATCAATGCTTGCCAAGAGGCTTCAAGCTGAACAACCTCGCCCCTCACATTACTTTCATCGATGAGAAAGCGGTGGATCTTATCCATAATTAATCTCTGTGATTCAGTCGTCTAATTTAGACTTAAGCAGGCGATTAACTTCAGCGGGATTTGCCTTACCCTTCGAAGCTTTCATCACCTGTCCGACAAAGAAGCCAAACAACTTATCTTTACCCGAACGGTATTGCTCATATTGTCCAGGATTCGCAGCGATGATCTCATCGATTAGGGATTCAATCGCACCAGAATCGGTGATCTGCTTTAGCCCTTTGGCTTCGATAATTTCATCGACATCGCCTTCACCTTCCCACATTGCCTCGAAAACGTCTTTAGCAATTTTTCCGGAAATGGTGTTATCGGTGATGCGGCCAATCAACGCTGCTAGCTGCTCAACGGAAACCTTAGACTCTGTGATATCCAACTCGGTTTTATTCAGGTGCCCCGCCAGCTCACCATTGACCCAGTTAGCAGATAGTTTCGCTTCGCCCGTTGCATCCGCCACCGCTTCAAAATAATCCGACATCGAGCGGCTGCTAGTCAAGATACCAGCATCAAACTCACTCAACTGGAATTGATCCATAAACCGCTGCTTTTTCTGCTCAGGTAGCTCTGGCATTTCAGCACGCACCGCATCGCGCAATTCCTGAGTGATGGCTACTGGCAGTAAATCAGGATCGGGGAAGTACCGATAATCGTTGGCTTCCTCTTTTGAACGCATTGAACGCGTTTCATCTTTGTCTGGATCAAACAGGCGCGTTTCCTGAACGATCTCACCGCCCCCTTCAATAATATCGATCTGACGCTCTACTTCGATATTGATGGCACGCTCAACAAACTTAAACGAGTTAATATTTTTCAGCTCGGCACGAGTACCAAACTCTTTCTGACCTTTAGGGCGAACAGACACATTGGCATCACAACGAAAAGAACCTTCCTGCATATTGCCATCGCAAATGCCTAGGTACTGAACCAAAGAGTGAATTTTCTTCATAT
>CALAJG010000053.1 GCA_937923375.1 uncultured Leucothrix sp. | reverse complement strand
GCGCCTGGCGCTGTGCCCAATCGCGCATGTCATGAGTTTTTATCATTCCCAGAGGTCCGGCCAAACCGACCAAAACCCCGAGGTAAACGAAGGCATACTCTAGCCACAGAGGGCACTCATAGCTATTGTGAATGAGGCGGCGATGCATGCCTAATGAGTGACCGAGGCAAATGGTAATCGCTGAAGTAACCAGAAAAACTAACAAAGCATCCCAGCTAAAAGTCAGCGCACCACCGACAATCGCTAAGGCATACATGCCAGATATCCAAAGGGATTTGGCCGGCGCGAGCTGAACGCTACCCAACAGCGCGGTATTATCGTTGGACTGACTGATGATTCTAGGAATGTCGATAGTCATTCAGTTAACCATTTAACTTATTAGTTAATTAACTATCTATTGTTCTCGATCCTCTGTCAAGAGGTTGGAGAAACTTGACACATTGAATATAAAAACATCATATAGTTTTTTTAAATAACCACTAATTAACTAATCTTAATGCTTGAAAAATAACAACTAATCAACTCTATGCTATAGTTTGTATGAATTTGTTACATTTAATAAATTCATCTGGGCTGAACTAAGTAGGGGAGGTTGGCATGGTTAGTAAGGAGTCGTGGCCGGTTGACGGCAAAGATCATAGAGATGTGAGTGAAGAAGGGCTCTACAACAACAGCAGAATAGAAAACTATCTGCACAGTGAGCAGCACACCCTGATCATCGCTGCCAAAGGCATGGGTAAAACCTTGTTGCTGCGGGCTAAAAAAAACGTCCTGGAAAAAGAGGGCGAGGGTCATACCATCATCCCGCGTGATCAAGAATTTGACTATCCCGAAATTCGCTGGAGTCTGGCACCTGACGGCCTGGAAGCGATTGAGCTGTGGAAAAATGTTTGGATCTTCTCATTTATTTTTTCAGCACTGTCTCACCGAGAGGGCCTGAACCATGCGGACATAAAGCGCAGTATCGGCAAGTTGGCCGTCCACACTTCGTTCAGAGAAGAGTTGTTGGATGACTTGAAAAACCATCGCCGACGTGCACCGTCGCACTACATGTGTGAGATATTGCAGCTCGGCATCACGGAAATGAATAAGTTTTTCTATTCCAGCAATATCGTCGATGAGATGAGCAGTCAGTTTCTCACCAGCTCGATTTGTATTTTTGTCGATGCCTTTGACCAAACCCTGACGGAGCGATTTGAAGGTAACCTCACGGTTTGGAAAAATGCGCAAATCGGTCTGATTTACGCCGCGCATAGGATTCGTAATTCCAACAAGCACATTAAAGTATTTGCCAGCATTCGTCATGAGGCTTGGGCGAGTTTTTACAGTGATGATCGTCAGGTCATTCGAGGGCAGGCGTTAGTGCTGGATTACTCCAAGCATGAGCTGCGGCAAATGTTTGAGCACGCGGTTAAGAAATACGCGCGTCAGCCGTCCATCGAAAAGTTTCTGGGCTTGGATACCATTCGCAATGGCTGGATGGATAAAGACGAAGACCCGTTTGAATATATTTTCCGTCACAGCGTTGGAACGCCTCGTTCGATCATGCTACTAGGCGATATCTTGAATGGGGCGAGCCTGCAAAAACTGGAAGGGGAGCAGCGATGCAATTTCTTCCGTTCCTTAATCAACCGCAACAGCGCTGAACATTTATACGCTGACTATCTGGTGTCGCAACGTAAGATTTTCCTTGAAACACTCAACTCTGATGAGCGCATAAAGGCCCTGCTAAAGCTGATCCCTAGCAATGTGCTGTCCGGCAAAGTGTTAGCTAGCATAAGCCAGCAGTTCGCCAATCAGTTCAGCCTTTTCATCGACAATGTGCATCCCTTTTGCGAGCTGCTAAATGTGGGTGTATTGGGTGTGGTGAAAACCGATCCGGTCACTCACAAGAAAATACAGTGCTTTCGCAAGCCTCAGGAGTTTGACTGGAAGATGCAGAACATCCTTTCTGATGACACCACCTACCTGATTCACCCTAGTTTAAATGCCAGTATCTTGCAAAACCGTGGCGATCATTACTACGTTAATCCTGCCAACATCATCGGTGAAGAGTTGGAGTGGAATGACTCGGTGCGCGCGTTTCCTCAGGTGTTTATTTCCTTTGCCCCAGCCGACCGAGGCCGGTTAGAGCCCGTGTTGGAGAAAATAGGTAGTCATCTGTCATCAAAAATGCCTTGTGCCTTTTGGCATGAGCGCGACAGCATTCCGATGAAAAATGACAGTCTGTATGAGGTCAATGCTGAGGCATCGGCTAGTGATATTATCTTAGTTTTCCTAACGCGCAGCTGCCTTGAGACGGGCTGGCTGACTCAGGAATGGAAGCAGAAATACCAGCAGGATATTGCCCACAGCAATGCGCAGGTTATTTACTGCATGCTGGATAATATCTCAAGTAATCGCTGGCAGGATGTGTTGAAAGATAAAACGGTTATCTACCTCAGTGGTTTTGAGGATGAGCTCAATGAGCCGATCAACAGTCTGACGGCCACTATGGAGCTTTGCCTGAAACGGTTCTGGCGTTTAGGTGAGTAGGAAAAGCAGGGTGGCTTACTTATTATTCTTTATCACCCACAGCTGATTCTCTGTCCCTCGAGATTTCCTGTGATAGCTAGCCACCCTTGCGCCCTCATCCGCCTTCTTGTAGCTAATATCTAACACATACCCCGTCGCGCGATTTTCAATAAAAACCTGGCTTTCATCCAATTCAGCCGTAATCAAGCGCCACTCCTGATGATCATTCGAGCGACGTTTTTGATCCTCGAGCACCACAGGCGCATTCGCTTTTTTGAGTGCATTGGCAACGGCTAACACCTTGCCCGAGTCCACATGTTGGATAAAGTAAAAGCCGTCAGTTTGATTACTCGCTTGTAATGCCCAGCGCTGGGAATGGGCACGACTACTTTTCTCGACCACCAAGGCATCCTCACCAATAGCGAGGACCAGCTTATGCATGGCTGACTGTATTTTGATATTAGCCGGTTTGGTTTTACTTGTATCAGTGGCGGTTGGTTCTTTATTGGCAGGTGTTTCAGCAGATGAAGCCACTTCATTTTCCAGTGCTGCTTTTTTGTTACGGCGATGTCGCCACCATAGAAACGCTGCACCCAATAACAGAAGCACTTCGACAATTTGAGCAGGTAGGTAGTCAAACAAAAAGCTAAGCCGTTGCCTCAGCGACTGCACGATTTCTTCAAAATTTTCCGAAGGCGCAGAGTCAACAATATCACCTTGTTTCAAGCGCTTATAATTGCTGATGTATTTGTTTTCATCGCCCTGTAGGTCTTTGACCAGCTGGTTTTTCTTGCTCTCCCATTTGTCTACCGGGTCACTATTATTCCAGGCAATAAAAAGCTGCATCTGCTGATCACTAATACGCATGCCATAGCGATCCATCATATAAAAATAGGTGCGGGCAATATCGCCATGAACCGCTTCTGGTGGTTCTGCTTTGCGCTCGCCGGATAGGATTTCCATGTTCACCGGTTTGCCATAAACACGTGGCTCGCCGCTGATCATACTGAATTTATAGTTGCTACGATCGCCGTTAATCTCGCCAATGGCAGGCACTAGATTGTGCATATCTGCTTCCATTTGGCGGAATTTTTTATTGCTGTTTCGACAGTGTAGGCGACCGCCGTTTTGCCAACATTGAAGCTGATGACCGAAGTGCCAGGCAGGGACGATGTGTTCCCACTCGATACGTTCAGAACGGTTCTTGTTTTTACGGTATTTGAAACCACAGCTGCTCGCGACGGGTACGAATTTTTTATCAACCAAGCGATAATTACAGTCACTGTAGAAGGCCCGCAGGTGGTCGGTATACACTTCACGACCCAGCAAGCGCTTTGACTTTGCGAAGGAAAAGCCGCTTTGTAAGCCTATTGGCGAGTCGTCTAGAGTTGCGACATCTTCTTCAAAAATATCGCCGTCTTGCTCCATGTACACGGTGCGGCCATTGTCGATCACTGGCTTGAGTAACTTACCGGACTGTAAGTCATTAAACACGCCACTTTCAGAGTCGCTGAAGAGCGTTTGTACGGGGTACTCATAGTCGTCAGCATAGCTGTTGTTAGTCGAAAGCAACGTGATTATAGAAAGCAATAAAAGCTTTAACGGGGCTGATCTAGCGTGGGGTAGTGACAATTATTTTCCATCCGTGGAATTCTTATTACA
>CALAJG010000052.1 GCA_937923375.1 uncultured Leucothrix sp. | reverse complement strand
CTGCTTTGAAATGGAGTGCGAAGCCATTAAACGTGTGCGTAATGATATGGGCTTTGATAATGTTGAAGTGATGGTTCCTTTTGTAAGAACGCTGGAAGAAGCACAGTCAGTGACTGAGCTATTAGCTGCAAATGGTCTTGGTCGTGGAGAAAATGGCCTACGCCACATCATGATGTGCGAACTACCTTCCAACGCTGTTTTAGCGGAGCAGTTCCTTGAGTACTTCGATGGCTTCTCTATCGGTTCCAACGATATGACTCAGCTAACACTAGGCTTAGATCGTGACTCTGCTTTAGTTGCCGATGCGTTTGATGAACGTAACCCCGCTGTAAAAGCGATGCTCAAGATGGCAATCGAAGCCTGTCGGAAGCAGGGCAAGTACGTTGGTATTTGTGGGCAGGGGCCATCCGATCACGCTGACCTAGCCGAATGGCTTATGGACCAGGGCATCGATAGCGTATCGCTTAATCCGGATACCGTTGTTTCTACTTGGTTAGATCTTGCGGAGCACGGGAAGTCATAAATTTTTCGTAGCGAAATTGGGTACTTGTAACACCTCCTCCTCGTTCCTCGGGAAGTCGGTTTTATACAAGTTCCCAATCTCGCTACTGTTTCATAAAAAACGATCTACAGCCTCCGGGACCCACTTTGAAAGATCGACGGATGAATCGAACACCCATTCGGCTGATTCGGCGCTTGGGGCGGTTTTTAAAATCTTGAGATAATCTTTTCGGGGAATGTTAACAGCCCCAAGACTCACGAGGTGTGGGTTTTCGATCTGGCAGTCAATTAAACTGTAGCCTGCGTGCTGTGCGAACCATGCCAAGGCTGCAAAGGCAATTTTAGACGTATCGCGTTCATTGCTGAACATGGACTCACCGCTGAATACCCCGCCACTGCTAATGCCATACAGACCACCGACTAATTCATCGCTGGGGTTATACACTTCGACTGAGTGAGCAACGCCTATTTTGTGTAAATCGCAGTAAGCCTGTTGCATTTGTGGGGATATCCAAGTGCCTTCACTGTAGGCTCTTGGTTCGGCACAGGATTCTATAACTTTTTTAAAATTCATATCAAAAACAATAGTATAGCCTTTGTTTCTAATGTTTTTTCTCAAGCTTCTGGTTAGCCTGATAGCCTCAGGAAAGAGAACGGAACGGGGGTCAGGATTCCACCAGTAAATGGGTTCACCTTCGTTAAACCAAGGGAAAACGCCAGAGTGGTAAGCATTGATCAATCGGCGTGGCGAGAGATCACCGCCGATGGCGATCAGGCCATTGGGTTCTGACCAAGCCATTTCCGGTGGGGGAAATGGCTCATCGTGGGCACCATGCTCAAGGTAGGTTAATTCATATTCAGACATGAAGTTTAGCGTGTAGCCAATTCTCTTCTAGCTTTCTGCCAAGGCATCCAGATATTTCTCAGCGTCCAAAGCGGCCATGCAGCCGGTACCGGCTGAAGTTATTGCCTGACGGTATATGTGATCCATCACGTCACCTGAGGCGAACACGCCGGGTACGCTGGTAGCGGTAGCATTGCCTGCTACACCACTTTGTACCGTGATGTAACCGCCTTGCATATCCAGTTGACCGTCAAAAATAGCGGTATTGGGCTTATGACCGATTGCTATAAAGATCCCATGTACATCGATATCTTGTTGCTCATCGGTTTTGGTGTGCTTGATTTTCATTCCAGTCACGCCACCGTTATCGCCGAGTACTTCTTCCAGCGTGCGATCCCACATAATCGTGATATTTCCGTTTTTCTCTTTTTCAAACAGATGATCTTGCAGAATTTTTTCGGCTTTCAATTTATCACGGCGGTGGATCAGGATTACTTCAGAAGCAATATTAGACAGATAGAGTGCTTCTTCAACAGCGGTATTGCCGCCACCGATGACCGCTACACGACGATTGCGATAGAAGAAACCATCACAAGTAGCACAGGCCGATACGCCGCGACCTTTATAAGCTTCTTCAGAATCCAAGCCTAAGTACATTGCTGAAGCTCCTGTTGAGATAACCAGGGCATCAGCAGTGTATCTGCCGGTATCACCTTGTAACTTCAAGGGACGCGAACTGAAGTCGACACTTACAATTTGATCGATGATAATTTCAGTATCAAAACGTTCAGCATGTTTTTTCATGCGATCCATCAATTCTGGGCCCTGGACACCATCATTGTCGCCGGGCCAGTTATCAACGTCAGTCGTGGTGGTTAGCTGTCCACCTTGCTCCATTCCGGTGATCAAAACAGGATTCAAGTTAGCACGTGCAGCATAGACCGCTGCGGTGTATCCCGCAGGACCAGAGCCAAGAATCAGCAGACGGCAGTGTTTATTTTCTTGCATTTATAAATCCCGATTTGTTTGGTAAGTTTGCGATATGCTAAGTAATACGAAGCCTTAGGTAAAGCAGACGTGTAATAAATATTCTTTTTCTCCGCCTAAACCCTTATAATCCGTTGCAAATAGAGTCCCTCGCGGCTTGCTAACTACAATTATTAGCTGATTGTGACTCAAAACAACACATCTCGCTCGGGCGATTAAACTTCATGGAGTAGGTTTTGGCAGAGAATGGAATAAATAATAAACTCAACGCACAAAAACTAGTGAGCTTGCAACAAACTAGTATCCTGTTTTTCTCCTTTCTTAGTGCTGTAATCTTGCTTTCTCTTGTGTCTTTTGACCCTCAGGACCCTGGTTTCATCCATTTCGACAGTGATGCGATTATTCAGAATAAAGCGGGAATGGCCGGCGCTTATTTGGCGAGTATTCTAATTGGCTTTTTTGGTTATTTAGCCTATCTAATTCCGTTGTCATTGCTATACCTTGGTTTTTTCTTATTCCGGCCATTACCTAAAAGCGGGGGATTGAATACCTGGTTAACCGTACTCGGTGTGTTTCTTGCGCTGCTTTGTGGCTGTGGTTTAGTCACTTTATTGTGGCCAGAAAGCAGTCTCACATTTAAAGCTGGTGGCCTGCTAGGACTCATGGTGGCTAAAGCGTTCGTCGCCCTGTTAGGTGATTTTGGTTCCACTATTGCTTTGCTGGGTGGTTTTTTTGCTGGTTTAACGTTGCTTCTGGATATTTCCTGGATTTCAGTTATCGATAAGGTCGGCGAGTGGTCGTTGTGGTTATTTGAGAAGATTATTGGCCCATCAGACGATGCAGAGACTGATACCAAAGAAAAGCCCAGCGCTAAATTAAAAGCAAAATCAACCGATGACAACTCTGAGTCATTCTTCACTAAACTAGGTTTTGGTCGAAAAACTAAGAATGAAGAGGCGGACGGAACCATCTCCGTTAAAGCCAAAGATAAGCCTAAGCCAAGTAAACATACCGTCAAAGAGTCAGTTGAAACAGCAGATCAACACAAAGAAAGTAGCCTGACCAAGGTCAAAGGGTCAGGTAAGCGCCTGATGGCTGGAGTCGTTGGTGCAGCTGGTGGGGCTGCCGCGCTACTAAAACGAAAGAATCACAATGAATATGACGAGTATGAGGATGAAAATGACTACCTCAATGATGATGTACATGACATAGATGATGACATTCCGGTTGCTACAGAGTTGGTGGCAAAGTCCCCAAAACCAACTAATGAAAGCTTAAGTGCACCGCCTATGCATATAAGCGAAGAGCAGCCTCTCGAAGATGATGACGATAGTGACTTAAATCCGGTTGCCTTGCCCACTGCTGCGAAACGGCAAAAAGACAGCCAGGCTAAAAAACCTTCATTAATTAACTCGCTCAAAGGCAAAACTAAATCAAAAAATAAAACGAAAGTACTTGGGTTACTTCCACCGTTGGATTTATTGGAACCTGCTCCTTTAAATCAGGGTAAATTCTCAACAGCTCAACTAGATGCCTTATCAGAGAATATCCAAAGCACGCTGGGTGATTATGGTATTCACGGCGTCGAAGTCGTAGATCGCTTCCCGGGACCAGTGGTTACTCGCTTTGAACTAGATTTACCGCCAGGAACTAAAGTTAGCCGCATTTCTGGATTGGCTAAGGATATTGCGCGGAGTATGCGTGTGCAGAGCATCCGTATCGTTGAAGTCATCCCTGGTAAAACCACCATTGGTATCGAAATTCCCAATGATACTCGTGAGCTGGTGGCGATTAGCGAAATTCTTGGCGCACCCGTCTACAAAGATTCAAGATCTAACCTGACATTGGCGATGGGTAAGACTATCGCTGGAAACCCCGCGATTGCTGATCTGGCAAAAATGCCACATGTGCTAGTTGCAGGAACGACAGGTTCTGGTAAGTCTGTGGCCGTGAATGCCATGATTATGAGTTTGCTTTATAAAGCAACGCCTGAGCAGGTGAAGCTCATTCTGATTGACCCAAAGATGCTGGAGCTTAGTATCTATGAGGGCATACCGCACTTATTGACTTCGGTTGTTACCGACATGAAAGATGCTGCTAATGCGTTACGTTGGTGTGTAGCCGAAATGGAAAAGCGCTATGCGGCTATGTCGTATATGAAAGTCCGCAATATCGCCGGTTACAACCAGAAAGTGCAGGATGCTATTGACCGCGGCGAGCCCATTACCGACCCAAGTTTCGACCCGACACAAAGCGTTGAAGTACGCCCCGGGATTTTGGAACCCTACCCCTATATCGTCGTTGTAATTGATGAATTCGCCGACATGATTATGGTGGTTGGTAAGAAGGTTGAAGAGCTGATTGCGCGCTTAGCACAAAAAGCACGTGCATCGGGTATTCACCTCATTTTAGCTACGCAACGTCCGTCTGTAGATGTAATCACCGGTTTGATCAAGGCGAACATTCCCTCAAGGATCGCATTTCAGGTATCTACCAAGGTAGATTCACGGACGATTCTGGATCAGGGTGGAGCTGAGCAGTTGTTAGGTAACGGTGACATGCTTTATATGCCGCCTGGAACCGGACTGCCGCAACGCATACACGGTGCCTTCGTTAGTGATGAAGAAGTTGAAATGGTTGTCAGCTATCTTAAAGAGCATGGGGAACCCAAATATCTTGATGATGTCCTAAAGGACACCGGTGGCGCAGCGGCCCCAATTCCAGGATTGGAGCCTTTAGCAAATACCGAAGGTGATGAGTTGTATGATCAAGGAGTTAGTATTGTGACCGAGTCACGAAGAGCTTCTATTTCATATTTACAACGACGCTTGAAGATTGGATATAACCGCGCTGCCTCAATGATTGAGGATATGGAAAAAGCCGGTGTAGTGAGTGAAGTGCAATCTAATGGAACGCGCGAAGTACTGGCTCCACCACCTGTTAAAGACTAATGGTAATAAAAATACATGAAGAAACAATTAATAACGGCTCTATTATTAACTGGTATGAGTCAGTTAGCCTTTGCTGATGCCCGACAGAATCTAGATAACTTTTTCACTAAAGTTACCAGCATGAAAGGGAATTTCACGCAGCGTGCTTATAACAAGAAGGGTAAAGTGACCCAAAACTCTAGTGGCTTGCTTTATTTGAACCGTCCCGGTAAATTTCGGTGGGTCTATAAAACGCCAGATCCTCAGGAAATTATTGGTGATGGTAAAAACGTCTGGGTATGGGACAAAGAATTAGATCAGGTGACCGTTAAGCCAACCAATCAAGCGGTCTCTACAACACCGATTGCTGTGTTGACTCGCCGTGATCCTCCGGCTGCTCGTTTTCATATTAAAGTGTTGCCGAAGAAGGGTGGTGTTGATTGGTTTCAATTGCAGCCTAAGAAAAAAAGTCGTGACTTCAGACGTATCGATTTAGGCCTGGATGCCAACGGTCGTCTCCGGAACATGATTATGTATGATCAGCTGGGTCAGCGCACTGAAGTAAAAATGAATACGCAGAATAATGTTCCTATTTCGGGCAGCACGTTTTTCTTCCAACCGCCCAAAGGGGTTGATTTGATTGGTAAGCCACGTTAATTCCAATCGATAGTAAGCTGTTCTTTTTAAAGCCACCTCTACAGGTGGCTTTATTGTTTCAGGCGTAAAAGTGTTCAATGGCTCGAGAAAGACTATCCAGAGTCTTTGAAAATACGGCATCGTCTTCTTGCAGCAGGGTCATCCTGAAGCCATGTAAATCAGAACCAAAGCCGCTCAAAGGCACCACACAAATACCTTCCGATCCCATCAGTTCATAACAAAACTGAAAGTCAGCATTAACGTCATTTTTAGAACTCAGAAGGTCATCAATAAATAGTCGCACAGACTTGTTTTTTGCAATTAGCTGAGAACGGGGTAGATCTAACAATTCAACCACTAAATAAAAGACACCACCGGGCATATTGACTCTGATATTTGGCTGTTGATTCAATTGCTTCACTGCCTGTTCGGCACGGCGCTGATATTTTTGAATCCGGGATTTAAGGTAAGGTTGAAACTCCGGTGCTTCATAGATATGCGGTAGGATCATCTGAGGCAACGTGGTAGAGCAGACCTCCAGCATCTTTGCGAGCAGGATCATTCTAATAAAGTCCTGGAAATCTTTATCTTTTTCAGCGTTGTACACTTCAATCCAACCACAGCGTGATCCTGGCCAGGGAACGTCCTTACTGATGCCTTTCATGCTGATGCCGGGAACGTCACCGATAATCTCGTGCAGCAGGGTGTTTTCAACGCCGTCAAACACCATGGAATGATAGATTTCATCAAAGATCAAAAAACAATCGTGATCTTTGGCAATTTTTACGATACTTTCTAACGTCTCACGGCGGTACACGCTGCCGGTTGGGTTATTAGGGTTAATCACCAATATGGCGACGACATGATCGTTATATTTTACCTTGTTTTCTATCTCCTCAAGGTCAGGTTCCCAATTGTTTTGAGGGTTGAGCTTATAGGAGATAAACGAACAACCCGCGTGCATCGCTTCAGCAGTGGCATGAGAAGGATAGGTGGGTGAGGGCACCAGTATGCGGGCTTCC
>CALAJG010000051.1 GCA_937923375.1 uncultured Leucothrix sp. | reverse complement strand
CCCATTGTGGCTTTTTGACCGGCAGGTGCCGCCAACAATAAATCTTTGAGGTTCTGGCCGAAAACATTAATAGCGTCAACCTCAGCGCGCTGGCGTAGTTCGGTAAGTAGTTCCGTTTCTAGTTTAAGTTGCAGTTTGATCTTCCAGGTCCATTTCACTACTTCACTGAGCCAAGCACTAGCAGGGCCATTTTGCGATTGAATCCCATTATGTTTAGCGATGCGATACTCACAGGGATGTGTTTCGGAACCATCTTCAGGCGAATCAATTTTCAGCTGTAAGAAACCTTCGTTGCGCCCTCGCAGCATCGCTAAAATACGGTGAGAAGGCATTTTTTTAACCGCATCAGCGTTCTCAAAATAATCTTTATATTTTGCCGCTTCCTGCTCTTTTCCCGGCACAACCACAGACGTTAACTGCCCACGATCAGTCATAAACTCGCGCAACTCACCGACTAAATTAGCATCCTCCGCAAAACGCTCCACTAGTACATATTTAGCGCCATCCAGTACGCCTTTAGTATCTTCAAATGCCTGCTTATAATCAGCAGAAGTATTCAGGTACTTAGCGGCTTCTGCTACCGGATCAAGCTGCGGGTTAGCTAGCAAAGCATCCGCTAGTGGCTCAATACCCGCCTCAATCGCAATCTGTCCTTTGGTACGTCGCTTTTGCTTATAGGGTAAGTACAGATCTTCCAGACGAGTTTTATTATCAGCAGCCTGAATATCACGTGCTAATTCTGGTGTGAGTTTGCCCTGCTCATCGATGAGTTTAATGATAGCCTCGCGCCTTGTTTCCAACTCTCGCAAATAGCCTAAACGCTCTTGTAAGGTACGCATCTGGCCATCGTCCAAGCCACCAGTAACTTCTTTTCGGTAGCGGGATATAAACGGCACCGTGGCACCCTCATCCAACAGTGCAATGGCAGCATCGACTTGTTGAGTCCTAACATTTAATTCGTTTGCGATGATCTCAGCTATAGCAATCATATTGTATTTTTGTAATGATTTTGAAGATGCGCATTATGATCAATTCTAAGCAGCGATTAAAGGCCTTTTATGCAAGCACTCAGTAACCTAGTCAGCAACCTAGCACTTTCGCAACTGGATATCGTTGCCTTGCTATGGTTTATGCTGTGTTGGTTCAGCTACACACGCTATGTCAATACGAGCCCCAAATCGCTGGTTAGCAGTATGAATCACTGGCGCAGACGCTGGTCGCTAGCGATGCTGGCCCGTGAAAATCGAATTATGGATTCTCAGGTAATCACCGGGCTGAATAGTGTTGTCACTTTTTTCTGCTCAACCTCAATCTTCATAACAGCAGGTCTTTTTGCTTCAATAGGCGCATCTGAGCAAATTGTCGCGCTTATCAACCAAATGTCCTTCCTGCAAAATACAAACATTGCCACCGTAGAACTGAAGCTCGGCTTGCTGATCGTTATCTTTATTTATTCATTCTTCAAATTCGGTTGGGCCATTAAACAGCATTCCTACAGCGCCGTGGTACTGGCATCGGTGCCCCCTGCTGAAGAAGCAGACTTAGCGCGCGACACACCGATTGCCACACTCATGGGAAAACTAAGCAGTCTGGGCTCACAACATTATAATGACGGGGTCAGGGCATATTATTTTGCGCTAGGGACACTAAGTTGGTTTGTGCACCCGCTGGTGTACATTGCGGTAATCAGTTGGGTAGTTGTTGTGCTGCATCGCCGGGATTTTCGGTCCAAGCTACTGCAGCATTTAAGTGAGGTTTGAGCTTTATTATCGACTGCGGTTGCGCTGTGCTCTAGCTAACCGCAACCGTCTGACCTTAAGCCGGTTCATATGTTGCATCAGCGCACGTTTCTTTAGAAACTGCTGTCTCAACACCAATTGCCTGTTTACATGATTTTGCATGGCTCGCTTCTTAGCCAAAACCAACTGCTGCTTGGCATGCTGGATCTGCGCTTGCTTACGTTGTTGCACTAATCGCTGCTGGATTAGCTGCTTTTGCTTTGCTTGATAATTTAACTGCTGCTGTTGATGAGCCGCCCGCTGAACATTGCGTGGGGGCGCTGCAGTTCTTCTGACTCTCTCCGGCCACAGTTCTGCATAAGCTTCACTAGAAATTCTCATTCTGGTCTGAGGCGCTCTGGCTACTGGCACAGCAACTTTTACTGGTGTCACTTCAGGCTTAACGGCAGGTGTAGCATCAGACTGGGCTTCGGTATATTTAAAAACCTGAGGCTCCACAAACGCAGTTTTTTCCATTTCAAGTATAGGATTTGGCTTAGCAACAGTGACGGCAGGGGTGGCTACTTTAGTAATAGTCGGTTTAGTTGTAGCGCTTTTTGTCCAGGTACTGCCGGTTTTTTGCTTTTGAATCAGCCTGAAACGACTCGAGATGAAGTTAATCATGTCCCGGTTGGCAACCGTAAGGATGTGCCCACCACAAACTGATGCCTTACCCATCTTAGCGATGCTGTTATTCAGATTACTCTCTAGCCCTTTACAATTATTGCGGCACGTTGAGTAGTCGCTCAGAAATTCACTAGCCTGCTTAATATCCTTGTTGAGCTCGTTAACATACCCCCACTGACAGTTGGCATAGGCACTGCTAGTCATTATCAAAGGAAAAATAAAAGACAAAAATAAACGTTTCATAAATTGCTCCCCAAAGCAAAGTCCCAATAAAATGGCTACCTTCTTATCAACCCTTGCAGTTGATCGCCCTAAAGCATCTGATCCATCGGAATAGCGTCTCACGCTCTATCAATCGCGCAGCCAATAAACAGAGAGTTTTGCGTTTGTGATGAATCAGATGCCGAACTGAACTCTACTACGCCAAGTGTCCTAAAAACCTTAACAAGTCATGAAATTTTAGTCATGCATACGTCGTGGGGCCGCATTTGTTGTATCAGAAACGCTCCGGACAGGCCTGCGGCCTGAAGTCGCTTGTTCTGATACAACAAATGCCTACTTCTGGCTAACTCAGTACGGCATGGGGTGGGCTTTGTGGATTTGATCGATGGCGTCGGTGACTTCATCAGATAAAATCATGTCCTGAGCGCTTAGTGCGGTTTCTAATTGTTCTGAGGTGGTGGAGCCGAAGATAACGGAGCCCATGAAGGGTCGTTGCATTGCCCATGCCAGAGCCATTTGTGCAGGATCGAGACCGTGAGCTTGTGCTAGTTCTAGGTAGGCGTCGACGGCTGGCCATACTCTGTCCGTTGCCCTGCCGTGCATTGAGCTATCGATAGAGCCGCGGCTTCCCGGAGGTATGGCGCCATTTTGATATTTACCGGTTATCATTCCACAGGCTAGTGGTGAGAAGGCTAGTAATCCGACATTTTCATTGACGCAAAGTTCTCCGAGGTCAGTATCGAACATGCGGCAGAGTGGCGAGTATTCGTTTTGTATTGAGATAGGTTTGGTTTTGCCTGCACTGTGGTTTATCCACTTGCCCATTCCCCAAGCAGATTCATTGGATAGGCCCCAGTGGCGGATTTTGCCGGTTTGAACCAGTCTGTCTAAGTGTTCTGCAACTGCAGCAAAGTGATCTTCAGCGACGTCAGCGCTGTGTTTGGGCGCTTTGTATGCCCAGTTTTGGCGGAAGTGGTAAGAGCCTCGATTGGGCCAGTGCAACTGGTAAATATCGACGTAGTCTGTTTC
>CALAJG010000050.1 GCA_937923375.1 uncultured Leucothrix sp. | reverse complement strand
CTTCCATTGCGGATGGTAATGCACCATAAAAGCTTCAGCCACAATAACACCATTAGCTTTAGCCGCGGCTTGCACCGCTAAAATATCATCTGCTTTTAGTGCTAGAGGCTTCTCAACTAACACATGCTTGCCAGCATTCGCAGCATGAATCGCCCACTCAACGTGTTGCGAGGTCGGTAACGGGATATAGATTGCATCGACCTGATCTGACTGCAACAGTGCTTCATAGCTTGCAGCCACATTTGGAATCTGAAACTGATCAGCAACAATCTGAGCGCGAGCAGGATCTCGACTGGCAATTGTTGTTACACAATTATCACGCGCTTTTAAGTGAGCAGGAATAACGTGTTCCCGAGCGATTTTAGCAGTCGATAGAATACCCCAACGCAACATAATTAAACCCTCAGTCCGCCATCAAGCTCTAAAACACGCCCTGTGTAATAGTCATTCTTAACAATAAAATTCACCGCATCAGCCAACTCTTCAACCATGCCGGTTCGCTTTGCTGGAATCATCTGAACGAAACGCTCCTTGGCTTCTGGCTTCATCGAAGCAACCATTTCTGTTTCAAAGACACCCGGCGCAATGGCTGCGCTACGAATTCCGTAACGCGCCAGCTCTTTGGCCCAAGTCGTACTTAGCGCAACCACACCTGCTTTCGCAGCCGCATAGTTAGACTGCCCGGTGTTACCTGCGCGGCTTATGCTGGAAATATTGATAATCACGCCTTTTTCGCCGCTCACAATCATACGCTCCGCCGCTTCTCGGCCACAGAGAAAAACACCCGTCAAGTTCACATCGATTACCGACTGCCATACGTCTAGACTCATGCGATCGACGACTTCACCGCCTTTGACTTTTACCAACATGCCATCGCGGAGGATACCGGCGTTATTGATCAAACCGGATACTGAGCCAAGGTCAGACTCAGCGGTATCGAAGAGTGCTTTTACATCAGCTTCACTAGTAACATTTGCCACAGCAACAGCTTGCTTACCTGTATTTTTTGGAAGTAACGCTAACGCGTCCTGCAGGCCAGCCCCATCCATATCGGCCATCATAACATTAGCATTCTGAGAAGCTAAGGACTGCGTAATCGCCAAGCCAAGGCCCCGCGCAGCGCCCGTAACAACAAAAGTTTTTCCAGCAACATCCATGATTTTCACTTGCCTCTTAAGCCGGTAATGTTAGTCGTGTGTAATAAACTATTATTCGCTTGAAGGGATGCAGAATGCAATACCAAGGACTATTTTTTGGTGAGTTATATCTGTGAAAAAAGAGCGTGCTGTAGATCGAGGGGAATAGATCCTATCAGCACGCTCCTGCGGAATCACTGGCCTACGCAATAAACCAGATCAACTAAAACGTTTTTACGCAACCTGTGAGTCAAACACTGTTACAGGAATTTTACCATTAAAAGCAGGATGGTCCGATGTAATGTTGACGTAGCCCAACAACACATTAGGAATAACCACACCTTCATCAATACCATGTCGGGTCGCTTCGACTTCAAAAGCCAAACGCTCACCAGGTTGAATGACTAGTTTGCCGTCTGGAACATTATTTAGTTTGACCACTAACGAGCCGTTGATGTGCTCTAAACCAACCGGCTTAATATCATCAAGAGTCACCGGTTGATCCGTGAGATTCATCAAAGACACAATCTCTTTGCCTACGGTTTGCTGCAGGTAAATAGTGATGTCGCAGCTTGGCATGACAAACTGCAAGGATTGATTGATAGCCGCATCAGACGCTGTTGTAGCCGTTGCCGCCATGACTGTTGACGCAGCGCCACCGGTTGCTACTGCCGCCATGGTGTAACCAATGCCCTTTAACATTGTACGACGTGATTGATTAATCATCTTGAGAACCTCTTTAGTATTAGAACTTGTGACAACTACGACGTATAATTAACAGTTACCACAATAGTTGTTATAACAAGTATATGCCACAAAATCACAAACGTAAAGCAGAAATAGGAATCTCTTCCATTGAATCTGAGATCTTCAAGGGAACAGTGCGCCACAGCGACAGAGTGTTAGCTGCTACCAATCAATTGCTGTCTATTTGGGGAATGACTGCCCTGCAACACTCAGCACTTCGAGTAATTTACGTTCATGACACCCATGATAAAGGCTTGCCTAGTGGCGACATCGGCAAACATTTAGTAACCCGGGTGCCGGACGTTACCCGACTGTTAGATCGCATGGCAGATAAAGGCTGGCTGGTCAGAGAACGGGATTTAACAAATCGACGCGTGGTAAGAGCAAGGCTTACCAAGATCGGCATAGAATTAGTCGAGTCGGTTCACTCCTCACTGGCCGCTCTGGAGAAAGAGCAGCTCGACCACTTATCAGAGACCGATAAAGCAGAGCTCAAACGGCTATTGGATTTAGCGTCAGCTGGCGAAAGCTTAGATTAACGTATCAAAAGTCGGCAAGCTTACCTCCATAATTATTCAAACACTGTTGCCTTACGCTACTGAACGGTTGAATTATAGTGACTAAAAGGCTAGCGACCTCATAAAGCCGATAAGGTGGCAGGAAGTACAAAACTGTTAACCGCATAATAGCTACATTGTCAACTTAGCGTGGCAAACATACGCCCGAGGGTGGGTAATTTGAGCCCGATCCACGGCCTGTAATTAAAAGGAATTTAATTTATGCGGTTACAAACTATTAAGAAGAGATTTAAACAATTGCCAGCGCTTCCAGTTCTTATAGTGCTGAGTTCTACATTGTTTATTTCCACACAAGGATTTGCAGCACCGGTGGCGAATCCTAATGCTTACTCCACAGGTTCTGGCCAGAGTATCTCATTCAATCCGCTGCAAAATGACAGCGCTGATGAAGGTACTTACATATTCGTTAGATGGGCAACCCAACCTGAAACAACGGACAGCGGAACAACGACTTTTACCCATAACTCAGTCACCTATACTCCGCCAGATGGTTTTATTGGTACAACCCGGTTTTGGTACGGCGTAGAGGACTCTACCGGTGCAATTACAGGTGCACACATAAGAGTCACAGTAACCGAAACTCAAAACCCTCCTTACCCTACTGCGGGTAATGACAACCTAACAACCGATCGGGACACGCCTTTGACTATTTCACCCCTGGTGAATGACACGGGTGAAGGCTTGAAAATTACCGCCATAAACGAATACAGCACCCAAGGCAGTCGCCAAAGCATTGTCGGAACAGACCAGATATCTTATACCCCTTCAGCCGAAGCAACCGGAGAAGATGTCTTCTGGTATCAGATAACCGATAGTTTAGGCAGAACAAATGCGGCCAAAGTAACGGTAGCGGTTACCAATGGAAACGATGATGGCCCATATCCGACTGCTGGCTCTGACGAGTACACAGTCGACAAAAACACAACTGGAAACTTATTTAGCGTATTCCAAAATGACACAGGCTCTGGTTTAACATTTGAGACGCTATACAGTTACAGCCAGCTCGGTGGCAAGACTTTCGATAACGGCAACGGTGTCACTTATGACGCCCCTCCAAATTTTGTTGGTACTGATGAGTTTTGGTATTCAATCAAGGACTCTATTGGTAGAACTAACTCAGCCAAGGTGACAATTACCGTTAGAGATACCAATAATGAAGATAATCTACCGCCGGATGCAGTTGAGGATAGTCTTCCTTCAACCATCAATGCGCCGGAGTTTGAAATCGATGTTCTGGCTAATGATACCGACCCTAACAGCGAAGACGTTTTATTCGTACAAAAGGTCGAGCCTGCGAGATCAGGCTCAGTAAGACTGGTTGATGGCAAAGTGCTTTATACGCCACCAAGCACGACAGCCAGTGATACCTTCCGCTATACCGTTGCAGATGGAAATGGAGGTACTGACTCCACCTCAGTAACCATTGGCGTACGGGATCCAGAGAACCCAAATCCAAATAATCCAGTGGTTGAAAATGAGTTCATCACTATGTCTGCTGGCGAAACCGTCATTATCAAAGTGCTTGAAAATGACAGTGATGCGGATGGGGACATCCTGAGTCTTGACCAAGTCACCAGTGGTTCTCAAGGATCTACTACCAAAGTACCTGATGAAAATGGCGACCTTAACTGGGTAGAGTACACAGCCTTGGATACTGCGACAGGCACCGATGTTTTCTACTACGGTGTGCCTGATGGACGTGGTGGAAATGGTTCAGGAAAAGTAACGATTACTTTCGAGTGATGATTATCAGTCGGCTTTGCTGACTACCATCGTTCGTAAGTTAACTAAGACGCCCCTAGTCGGCGTCTTAGTTTTGTCTGGAGCTTCAACGATTCAAAACACCGCGCTTCTGCATCTTGCCTGCAAAAAGAATCATCAAAAAAGTAATTACCATCACCACAGCCACAACGATGAAGTCTGATGACGGAATAACGCTTAACTTTCCGCTAAATCCATACAGCAATATATACATCAAAACAGCACCACACAGGGAAATGATAAACCAAGTTTTAGCGCTTCGTTTACGCATTAGCAGCAAGATAGAAGCAAGCGTGCCACCTAAAGTGGCTACTCCAAACAGTACTTTTACCCAAATCGGCATGGCTAGGACAAAGTCAGCATAGGCCTGCGTCATCTGACCGGATTCCACCATGGGTTCCAAACTCGTCGCTGACATAGTCGCTGAAGTATAAAATTGAAACACGCCAAACAAATACCAAACCAAGGCTAATAGACTTACGATCCAGAACCAAACGGGTACTTTAATTTCATTCGAATTTCTCATTTCCTATTCCTCTTTTGTGCTTCTACATTTAATAGTCTCGTGGTGACGGGATGATTCGTGTTTTAAAGTGGCCAGTGCTCAACCTTCTGCTCTGACTTAGCGATTAGCGCCATGATGGGAGACATAAGACTCACCAGCTTCCCGGTAAAGGCTGGCTTTCCTGTCTCGGCCATTGCCTTTAAATTCTTGGAGATAAAGCCCTGCGCTCCCAACATTTCCTTGTGTAGTTTGCTACCTTCAATCGCATTTTCGATAATCAAGTCAAACTCCGTTCCGCCATCTTTTTCGCGTAGCTCGTAAGTGACTGTACAAGGGTCATCCTGCAAATTGGTCATTTTGAAGGTATGGGAATAACGGTAAGGCGGCTCAAATTCCAACACGTCGCCTACGATCATGGCGATCTTTCCATTG
>CALAJG010000049.1 GCA_937923375.1 uncultured Leucothrix sp. | reverse complement strand
TGCTATCACTGGATTTTTCGACGCTCTCGACGCGTTCTTCTAGCTGATGAAAGCCAACCGAAAATTGTGAATCCTTGCCTGTTTTTTGCCACTCGACTGAGCTTTTAAGGCGCTGATTGTTATTATCCAGCTTTTCTAACTTGCTAACCGAGGCAATCAAAGCTTGCTTATTGTTTAGTTTATAACGAGCGTTCATTCCGATAGTTCGTTCGCCTTCACCAAGGCCGGATTGTTGACCTAAACCAAAGCCTGCTTCTTGCTGCTTAGCGAATAGTCTTGCTTGCCAATGTTGGTTTCGATACTCTGCTTCAGCTATCCAAGCGTTTGCATCAATATCAGATTTGGATCGTGCAGCCTCAGCTTTTAGTCTTAAATTATCATTAACGTCATAATTTACATCAATCGCAACGAGTTGGTCGCTATCTTCATTCAGATAAGTAACCCCGGCCTGTAAACGATCATCTAAACGCTTCACGCCGATACGGCCACCTACTGCAAACACTTTTTCACCTGCTTCATCTTCTGATTCGTAATTGACCACAATCAAAATAGGGTTGAATGAATCATCACTGCCTGAAATGGGGAATTTGAAGAAAATAGTTTTCGCTGCATAGTCTATGTCGTAGTCGCTGTAACGGCTTAGGGTGCGCGAGTTAAGCACATTATTCAGATCATCACGGTCACGTGTTTCGAGCGTAATTTGTTCACTTCCGTTCACGGGTAAACGACTTAGATAGTACAGGCCTGAAGTTCCATCGCCCTGAATCTCATCGCGCTGTGAACGTCGACTGGTTTCGCTGGCAAACGCTGTGTACTGCACCTTTTCGCCTTCATATGAAGTTTTTAGTCCGTGTAACACTCTCTCATAGCTACCTAATTCAGTGACATCCATTTCTGTCGCATAATCGCCAAATAAAGCGTAGAACTGCTGCTTCTCCAGTTTTACGAAGAGCTTACTGCTGCTCGGGGTCTCATGTTGGTGCTGCTGCTCGTCACCATACAATGTGTACCAGGCATTCGGATCAATTATTCCACTGAGCTGCTCTCCAACTTCCCCTTTCTGCTTGTCACTATCATAGGCAACGGTAAGCAGGTACTCACCTTTAATACGACCTTTAGCAAAAAAACTGACCTGCGCGTTCTTATAGATACCATCTTCTTCGTCCAAGTCAGCCAAAGTCTGCATATTGCCGGAGAGGCTTTTATGACCCAATGTGCCGTTGGCAAAACCAACCATTATCCAATCACGCAGTGCAGGTTTCAGCCAGGCTTTTACAGAACCGGTTTTACCGTCGTTCAAGGCAACATTCACGGTGATATGTCCGGATCGGGCAGTGGGTTCAAGTCTAATGCGAACTAATCCATCATCGCTGACGGTGTACTCGTATTTGCCGTCTTGTGATTTGTTTAAGTCGACCGATGCTGATTTCCCATTCGCGTTGCTTTCTACTACTTTCCAGTGATTCTGGTCAAAGCTAAAGAAGCCATGAGTACGAGGTCTGGGAGTAAAGCCATTCTCATCTTCCAGTCGAATTGCAACCACTGGTTGACTGATACCATCTGCAATTAATACTGACGCCTCGGGTACTAATGTTGCCTTCGTACTATGCTCGGTAAAGTGCACGTAGCGCTTAGTTCGCTTCACTTCTTTGCCTGATTTATCCTGTAAAATGGCCGTCAGCGTATTGCTCTTTTGCTTTATGTCGACTCCGGTCCAACGCATTACTGCGACTGTCTTTTCTTTATTTGAGTCACTACCTTCTAAATTGACAGCACTTACCGGCTCATTATTCAGCAAGAGTTTCAGGCGATTTCCCGGTGGGTATTTCACAGCGACTTTTAGTGAAGATATTGCAGGCACATGGCGTTTGGGTGGCCATACTATTTCGAACCCTGGCGCTGCAGAATCTACGTAAAAGGCACCGTATAAATCTAAGGGATTATCCGGCAATGTATATTCTGGCTTTTTCACTGTCGCCACCTCAGGCTTGGCGGGTTGAGGATTGTTTGATCCTGCAACATGAAAGTTCGCCTGCCATAAATGGCCTTGTTGCAAGTTAAGCAGTTGGCTATGTGGTTGTTTGGCGTTGCGGGCGGTTAACTTACATGGGTCAGCCACCATGCCTTTTGGCAAAGAGGTCTCATCCAATTGGATAGCATGAGTACCCGGTTTCAGACCCTCAAGATGCCAACGACCGTGATTATCGGTCAGCACCGTACGTCCATTGTCCAGATACAATCGGGCGTTTTTTATCGGCTGCTGTTTACTAGGGTCTTCACAATCACCACTGTAAACGCGACCGATTAAAATATTTTTAGTGCGCATTAACTGATCACGAATTTCTACTGTCGCCTCTGCAACATTGGACTCAACTTCGTCGCTGAAACCTTGCACTATATTGACAGCTTTATCGTCGGGATTACCCGCGCCTACCACTACTCGATAACTGATTTGCTGTGTAGAGCTTGCCGCCAGCGTACCTAGGGAAAAACTCAATGAACGACCATTGTTCATTACGCTATTGGTCGATAATGAGCTACCCGTAGCATTCTGCGCGCTACCCGATTTATACCTGAAACCCGGCGGTAAAGTATCTTTGAGAATGACATTGTCCAAGGAATAGAGAGGGTCATTGTTTTGCGCAACGACGGTGTAAACCAACTCATCACCGACAGATACTAAGGATTGATCAACTTTCTTCTGAACGCTAAAGCGTCCATTAAAAGGGTCGAGTGGAATATTGAGAAGTACTGCACCAAGTGCGTCAGTAATTGAAAATGCCTCACCACGCGAGCCAGTAACAACCTGACTGGCAATGTCGCCTAGTTGTTGTAACTGAGTCTGACTTTGTTGGGAGGGATAGCGGTAACCGACAGGCGGGACTACTCGAAGCTCGTACTGACCATTTAAAACCCGCGGGAACTGAAACTCGCCGTCACCCATTGGCACACTTCGTGAAGCATCAGAATTTACAACAGGTGCGCCTGAGACAACCGTATTTGGCCACGCGTCATTAAATTGGTCATAGACTCTTGCAGCCAAACCGTTTCCGATATAAACCAAGGTGATAACAGCGCCATTAATTGGCTCCCCAGTGGTACTGTCAAACACTAGGTTACTAGGGTCGACAATTCCTACTGTGGCTACTGTGTCTGTTGCATCTTCACGGTCTATATATTTCGCATTGATTTCGCTCAACGACACTATGCTTAACATGCCATTGTTGGGTGTTGTAAATGATGTTTCAACTAAAGGGATTACGCCAGCAAATACGCCACTTGATTGGGACGTTTCGGTTAGTGTTAATCGTTCGGTATCACCAGTATTACTAATCTCTAAGTCGATAATGATGGTTTCTAGCACACTAGCATCAAGGTTCTGATCGAAATCCTCAACGCGAATAACCAAGGGCTCGCCAGCACTAAAACTGATGGTTTGAATGAGCGGAGTATTGCCAATAAGTGGGCTGTTAACTGGTAGCCAGTTGGAATCTGAGCCGTCTGAACTAAATAATGTGGGCTGAACATTGATTGTATCGCCGCCTGCAAACTCCGAAAAAAACGCGATTTTTGCGGGCGTTCTGGAGCTAGTCGTGAGCGACACGCTGGAATCTTTCTGAATAGTTGCCCCATTACCCACAGTGTAATTAACCACGACTTTATTGGTCAGTGTAGTATCTGGTTCCGTGGCAGCCATTGAAGGCAACCAAGGAACAAAAAATCCTATGACGATCAGCAACGAAGGGAGCCAGTGACTAGCGACGGTATTTCTACCATTGTTAGCCGGTGCGAGAAGACTGCCCAGCGCCGCTTTTATTTTTGTTATTAAGCGCATGGTTTTTTACCCGGTGGGAGGGTTATTTTTGTTTTTATGAACACCTGAGTAAAGATTTACCCAGATGTTCATTAAGTTACAGTATGTTATTACAATATTGTGACTTGGAAGGTGACGACTGCTACACCCGGTACCGCTAAAGTGCCAGCTGGAACAGTGATACCTGTGGCTTCAACCGTGTTAGTTGCTGCTGTAAAAGTCTGTCCAGTTCCAGAAGCGTTAACAATAGAGCCTGCGATGAACTCAACTTCTCCAGCAGCTGCCGCTGTCAATACGTCAGTCACAGTCAGCCCAGTCGCTACGCTATCTGAAGTATTTTCGATAGTGATTGTATATTCAACGACTGCGCCAGGGATGCGTTTCGGTTGGGTTGTCCCGTTAAATGGATCTGAAATTACAGAAGATTTTTTCACAACCGCCAGCATTGGCACATCGATTTCATAAGTCTGTGTATCAGAATGCATCGCATTGCGATCTGCATTATCTGTTGGAGTACCCGTGTCGTCTGCTAATACGACATCAACATCATCTTCGCGATCAGCAATAGTGCTTTCAGCCATGATGACGCCAGCTGCGTCAACGGCTGTTGCTAATACATCGATTGTTGATAAATCACCGTCACCTACATCCGGACGGTTTGGCATAGAACACATCACTTCAATGGTTGCTGTTGCATCTTTAGCCAACGTAACGGTTGGAGTCGCTGTCATTGCGTTGGCAGCTCCGCCATCGATGGTGAACTGGCAAGCCTCAGGTGCTTGCGGCGCGGCAGTTGCTCCGGTGCCTGCATCGAAGTTATCGGTAGCCAGATGGGTCACGTTGATTTTGAAGTCTTGAGTCGAGTTGCCATCGTTACTCAAGACATAAGTCAGTTTGTTACCGACTGTTGCACGCGCTGTACTTGGAGAAACAATGATGTTTGCGCCACTATTACCAGTAACCGTTAAGTCAACCTTTTGGTCAACCTTGAAGTCTGCAACCGCACTGGTGATTGGGGCTTGCACGGCGCCACCAACCGAGTAGCTGATCGTTGCTGTATTTTCAACAACCGTGCCTGCGTCGGTACCACCAGCAAAACTGGCTTGTGACAGAAGTAATGCGGCCAGACTAACTGACAGTTTTATTGGGGTTTTTACATGTTTCATGGGGTTTACCTTTTTATTATTGTAGGGGGATTTTTGTTCGCTGCCAGTTAAAGCAGTATTGTTTGAAAGCTAATACTATTTTTTTCTGACGGTTGAAGTGCCTGATTGTACTTCCAGCGAATGTGCGTGTAATCAGCTGCAGTAGCAGCGCGGTACTTGCCATCTTTTTGACGAACTTTTAGCGTTTTTGCATCACCCCAAGCTCTGCCACCATCAACAGAGAAAGTAATAATGCAATGCTCACCCTTAGCAGTGTTAGCCAAGTAACGCGTGTGTGCAGGAATAGGGTTAGTGATAACCACATTATCTGATGCTTTTTCACCCTTGTTTGTAAAGCTTGTGCTGAATAGAATTCGATCACCAGGTGTAATCTCCTCGGCTGCGATGATTTTTTCCTGTGGCTTACCCTGATCGTCTAATACCTCAATTATTTCATGCACTTCAGAGGTGATCTTGATTGGTGACTGAGCAGCATAAGCAGGTGCAAGTAGCATGCTTAGAAGTAAGGTACTTATCGGCAATATATTCAGACTAAATTGTTTCATTGTTCTCTCGCTTATTATTATTTTTCAATTCTAATCAATGATGTAGGTCAGGGTGTATTCTTGTGTCATCGGTGCAGTGATCGTTCCGGGTGAAAAGTAAACCACTTTGTTAGTGCTGTCATAACGGCCAATGTCACTATCCGCGCTATCACTCAATGGGTTGCCATTCAGGGTGAGCGAATTATTTTTATAATTCATAGACTCCGGCACCACATCATCAATCACCAGATTGTTCGCAGTACCACTGCCGCTGGCTACCAGCCTGATTTTATATGTTACTTCAGATCCTGGCATGGCTAGTTCACTGCCATAGGGGTCTTTAGTGCTTAATATGGTTTTCTCGACATCCAGCTTGACGGTTGAGACCGTGTAGTGGCTATTATCCTGATGTCGTGCGTAATCCTGCGCAACCACCGCCTCAATGCCCCCATCGCCTAAACCGTCTAGACTGCCACCTGTCAACTGACTGCTGGCATTTTGAGTGCCAGATGTGGAAATTAATGCCACCTCGCTTTTAGACTCGTCAGCAAGATTGGGTGGGATGTCACTGACTACATAAATTGTCTCTGACTCATCGGCAGCTAATGGCACACCACCACTGCTGGGAAGATAGCGCGTGTCGTCAGACTGCCAACCCGGTTGATTATTAGTTTCTATCCAAATGCCAGTCACATCTGGGATGAATTGACCTGGCAGACCATCTCTAGTGGTTAATAGGAACGGCTCGTGTCCATTTCCGGTGTTTGTTAATTGAAAGCTTAACACAGCATTGTTTGCTGGCGTTGAGGTACCAATACCCTGTGGCTCTAGTGCTGAGACATTGCTGCGAATTAATTCCGACACTGTAAAAGTATGGGCTGCTCTCTCGACGTAAACTGCATCTGGTTCACTGCCTACCTGATAACTAACCACGACAAGGTTCTTGATAGTTGTACCGGCAGGCGTACCTGCACTGTGAGCAGAACTGGCCAGAGACAGTAATAATATGCCTAGGTAAGTGCCTTTGTTTTTCACAGTTGCCAGAGTAGAGTCGAACATAGTTGTTTTATTATTTTTTGTATACTGACAACTATAACCAAAGCTTGGTAATAATTTAATCGTTTAACGATAATTGGCTTTATCGTCGAAATTTAGATTGATAAATATACTCTAAAGAGTTTATTTCATTTTAATGTGGCGGTATGTTTTTTCTGTGTGTTAATTTTTAAACATAATTCGATGGCATAAAATTTCGTTCTGCAACCGCCAGTCGTATTCTAAGGTGAAATTTACCTAATGCTGATCTGCAAAAGCCTAAATTTCCTTGATCTAATATAAAAAAGCCAGCTGCATGGCAGCTGGCTATCATCTTGATGATTGTCATCTGACGCTAGGCCAAGTAACACTTATTTAACAATTTCAAGCAACTCAACGTCAAATAACAAGGTGGTATCTGGACCAATTTTTGCACCGCTACCGCGCTTGCCGTAAGCTAACTCAGAGGGAATAGCCAGCTCAAACTTATCACCAACGTTCATTAGCTGTAATGCCTCGATCCAACCTTTGATAACACCGGTTACTGGGAAAGTTGCTGGTGTCCCGCGTTTGTAAGAACTGTCAAATTCAGTTCCGTCGATCAATGTGCCTTTGTAATGTACTTTTACTTTGTCGCCAGCCGTAGGAATTTCGCCTTTACCTGCCGTGACTTCTTTATATTGAAGTCCGCTTTTAGTAACCACCACGCCTTCCTTTTTGGCGTTTGCTTCAAGGTATTCTTTGCCTGCTTTGATATTCAAAGCTGATTGCTCGGCGGCTTTTTTAGCTTGATTTTCGGCACTGCGCTTTTGTATTTCCATGATCGCCTTGCGCTTGTCATCATCTGAAAGCGAGTGCGTTTTATCTTCCATCACTTCACCAACAGCCAGCTTAAATGCATCAAAGTCAAATTTGACATCATCACGTTTAAACTGAGTCGCAAGATTACTACCCATAATATAGCTTAATCGCTGATCCAGTGTTTCCAGCGGAGCGGCCGTTGCGGTTGATAGTAATGTGGTCATTGCCATCGCTGAAGCGAAGGGAATTAATTTCATTGGAACATCCTCGAATTGAATTGTAATTATTTAAAAATTTTTGTGTTCGATCATTGTCGCTAAGCAGCAATTGATACAGTTATTTTTTCTTTTTCGATCAATATTATATATGAAAACTCTCAGTGCACGATAAAAATGATGCTCTTGAGGGCTTTAAAGCTACATAAAAAATACAGCCCCCTTACTGACAGTATGATGTCAGTAAGGGGGCTGTATTGTTGGGTTTCAATTAACCTAAAGGACGAACAACAATGTCAAAGCATGCAATCAACTGGTTTGAAATCCCTGTATCAGATCTAGCTCGAGCAACTAGTTTTTATGAAGACTTTCTGCAAGTTACTTTGAAACAAGAGTCTATGAATGGTATGGATATGGCAATTTTCCCTTACGCAGAAGGTACGGTAACAGGCGCTTTAGTTTCAGCACCTTTCCTTTCGCCATCAAATACGGGTTCTATTGTCTACATTAATGTGGAAGGTATTTTTGACGATGCATTAGCACGAGCAGCTGCAAATGGAGCTGAAGTCGTCCTACCTAAAATGGCTATCGGCCCAAACGGCTTCATTGCTCATATTATGGATACGGAAGGCAATCGCGTTGGTCTACACTCCATGACTTAGGCTTTACTGGGAGGCTGCGACGCTAGGGAGTATGATGAATACTCCTTACCGTTTCTGTGAAAGCTATGCGTCGAGCTGATCGCTTATTTCAAATTATTCAAATGCTGCGAACCCGTCAATGGGTAACCGCAGCCAGAATTGCTGAAGAGTTAGAAGTCTCGGTAAGAACAGTCTACCGTGACGTTCAGGACTTATCGCTGTCGGGCACGCCGATTCTTTCTGAAACGGGGAGAGGTTATAAGCTCGATAAGTCCTATAATTTGCCACCCATCACTTTTAGTGAAGCGGAACTAGAGTCACTGATTTTAGGTGCTCGAATGGTGCAGGTTTGGTCTGATAAACAACTTGCGGGGAATGCAACCAGTGCTTTGCAGCGCATTCAGACGGTTGTTCCAGAACAGCTAAAAAGTACTTTTGATACGACCAATCTAATGGTACCTGACTTAAAACCAGTACCAGGTACAGCAGCTAAGTTGCCAGAGATTCGTAGTGCAATTAAGTCAAAAACAAAGATCCTTATAGAGTACAAGCGTGAGGATAAGACCCCATCTAAACGAACGCTATGGCCGTTAGGCTTGTTCTTTTGGGGGCAGGTTTGGACTTTGGTTGCTTGGTGTGAATTACGGAGAGGTCACCGTCAATTTCGAATTGATCGGATTGAATCCATTGATAGTCTTGGGTGTGGTTTTTTAGCGACGCCGGAGCAATCATTAGAGGCTTATTTGCTTTCAGTTGTGCGGGACGGAGGACCTAAGCTTACGTAGTCAGCTAGCACTTCGTAACTGACTGTGTAAGGGTCGGGTTATTTAATCCAGTTTTTGGAAATAGCATATCTTGAAAAAACGACTAACACGATCCCAATTGCAATACTCACCAGCGGCATGATAATCGCGGGCTGCCCAATCACATTGATCGCATCAGAAATAAACCAAACATAAAAGCTCTGCGATAAAACGCCCATGATCGAAATAAGGAACATGATAAATGCCCATTTCTTCTTCGAAAGTAGCGCCAGAGAACCCATCAATCCACCAAACACTTCTAATCCGAAAACTACATTCACCCAACTAGGCATGTTTTTGTAAAGCGTAAGCTGCGCTTCCGGCATTTTATCTGCGATTTGATCAAGCATGAAAACACGCGAGTAGAAACCCGCCATATCCATGAAAAACCAAAGCAAAGCTAAGATGGTGATGATCCAAAACCAGAAAGGGACTTTACTATTTTCCATTTGTCATACATCCAGTGAACATTGCACTAAGCAAGTGATCTGGTATTTGCTGCGGCGAATCATTTCAAGCGAAGCTTGAGGGAGCGCAGTGAAATACTAGAGCATTTGCAGATAATTAAACTACCGTTCTGCAAACCACTTAGCAATCTGCGCCCGTTCCCGATCTGTAATCTTACTCAGGTTAGCTAGTGGCATATATTTAGAAGCCACCGAGCTAGCAATAATCGGTGCATGCTGCTGCAGATGAGCTGCAGTTTCTAGCAAAACTCCTTTAGGCGCTGAGTAAAAACCAGGGTAGTTCGGCTTAGCCGCATGACACATCGCACAGCGAGTTTGCACAATAGCAAGTGCGTCTGCGTCGGTAACATGACCAATCGGTGTTTCACCAGCACCTACCGAAAGCGGTTTATACATATTCGGTGATAGCGCTAAAATTACAGTGAACAGTAACAGCACGCCAATCGCAGGATAGGCCCAGACCTTCTTGCCCTGATGTTTTAGCACAAAAAACTGACGGATAAATACGCCCGCTAGCATAATCACACCCAAGACCAACCACCCCTTTTCATGACTGAAAGTCATCGGGTAATGGGTACTGATCATGATGAATAAAACGGGCAGCGTGAAGTACGTGTTATGCACGGAGCGCTGCTTGCCAATCATGCCATAGCGACCATCCACAGGTTCGCCATTACGAATCTGGGCAACCATTTTGCGCTGGCCGGGGATAATGCGTATGGCGACATTCGCCACCATCATCGTCCCCATAATTGCGCCGACATGGATGAAGGCCGCACGGGCACTGAAAATCTTAAATAACGCATAATCACAGATCATAATCAGCACAAAAACCGACGCAGCGAGTATTTTGTCTTTGCCCTCGAGTAGGCGGCACAGCTGATCGTAAATAATCCAGGAGAAAGCGATAAAGCCGATACTAATAGTAATGGCTTGGGTGGAGGTTAAATCCATGACTTCAGCATCAATCAGGTAAGCTTTTGCCCCGACCCAATAGATAATAAACATTAGCCCCATTCCCGAGAGCCAGGTACTGTAGGCCTCCCAGATTGACCAGTGCAGATTATCGCTAAGTGGCTCATCCTTTGGGCCAGTCAGAAACTTTTGACTGTGGTAAAAGCCGCCGCCATGCACTGCCCAGAGTTCACCATGGACACCTCGTGCTTTGTCTTTTTCTTTTTTGGAAGGACGAATAGAGTTGTCCAACATCACAAAATAAAATGATGCACCAATCCATGCTATTCCCACGATTACGTGAAACCATCGCATTAGCAGATTCGCCCAATCCCACAAATAGGCTTCCATAAACGTACCCCAACTCAATGAAGCGCATAATGTAGTGTATTTACGGTTGCTGCACAACTCAGCATAATGCAGTCTCGAGTTAAGAGGACTTCCTATGAGAATGTCGCAATGAGTACCAATCAATCCGTGTTAATCCGTTTCATTCCGTTGTTATTTGTATTTATGTGGAGTACGGGTTTCATTGGTGCAAAATATGCGTTGCCATTTATCGAGCCGTTTTACCTATTGTTCCTGCGATTTTCGCTAACTGTTGGAGTGTTCTTGATGCTTTGCTTGGCGTTAAAAGCTAAATGGCCTTCTCTAAGATTGACCGTACATCAAATGGTGGTGGGCTTATTGATTCATGGGTGTTATCTGGGCGGCGTGTTTGCCGCCATTAAATGGGGAATGCCTGCTGGCATTGCGGCCATTATTGTCGGCGTACAGCCCGTTTTGACAGCGTTATTGAGCTGGCAGTTTCTGGGGGAACGGTTGCGTTGGTTGCAGTGGCTGGGGTTAGGCTTAGGTTTCGTCGGCATAGTGGTGGTGATCCTTAGCACTAAAGGCTACGACAACATCGAGTTGAGCACACCAGCACTGCTGACAACCAGCTTGTCCCTGATAGGCATTTCAATCGGTACGCTTTACCAAAAACGCTTTGGCGCCGGTGTGGATTTATTGGCGGGATCATTCTGGCAATATGTGAGCACGGCGATATTAATGGCCATTCTCGCCTGGAGCTTTGAGTCACGCGAGGTAATTTGGGATATGCAGTTAGTTTTGGCATTGGGCTGGTTGATATTTGGACTCTC
>CALAJG010000048.1 GCA_937923375.1 uncultured Leucothrix sp. | reverse complement strand
AGGAGGTAGAACCACTGCTTAGCAGGCCTGTCCTCATTCTTGATTTGAACACTTTTGATTTCCCAGTCAAAGTCGATCTTCTGCTTTTCAGCTACGCCACCAAAGACGACGTTATCAACAAATAACTTGCCATCTTCGTCTCTTAGCTCAAGCCCGGCTGCATCTCGTAGGCGTGCCTCACCTTCGGCCTGCTTACCGACTGGCAGCATTACGACCTTATCAACTTCTTTACCTTCCAGGGTTTCACCAGCGACCTGCACACGTATTTGCGCGTTATCAGGTAATTTACCGGCTACTTCATAAATCTGATTGGCTTCGACCGTCTGTAGCTCGGGAGAGATCTGGTCCATAAAGAACCCGGGACGGAACAAAATAAAGGTACAGAGCAAAAAGATTAATGTCTCCCAAATTTTGTTCTTAGTCAAGAACCAGCCCTGCGTTGCCGAAGCGAAAATCAACATCGCAGCGGTCGCCGATATGATAACCAGAGCCAAATGGAACGGCCCTCGTATGCCGATCATCAATAGCTCAGTATTGAAGATAAACATGAATGGAAGAATACCGGTACGGATGTCATACATGAAACCCTGGATACCCGTCTTGATAGGGTCACCGCCCGAGATTGCTGCGGCCGCGTAGGCCGCCAGTCCAACGGGCGGCGTATCATCCGCCAGTATTCCGAAGTAGAACACGAATAGATGCACCGCGATCAGTGGAACAATCAAACCAGACTGTGCACCGAGGGTTACGATAACCGGTGCCATCAATGATGAAACTACGATGTAGTTGGCTGTGGTAGGTAAGCCCATACCGAGTAGTAGGCTGATGCCCGCTGTTAAAATGAGCATAACGATCAGGCTTCCACCTGAGATAAACTCAACGACCTCAGCCAGGATCAAACCAACACCACTTAATGTAACCGCGCCGATAATCAAGCCAGCTGCCGCAGTAGCGATACCAATTCCGATCATGTTACGAGAACCGGCAACCATACCTTCTTTAAAGTCGACCCAGCCATCACCAATAAAGCGGGTGACCTGGCCTTGGCCACGGAATATGCCTTTCAGGAATTTGTGCGTTAGCAGCACAAAGATCATACCAAGCGAGGCCCAGAATGCAGAAAGTGAAGGGGATAAGCGCTCCACTGTAAGCATCCAGATCAATACTAAAACAGGCAGTAGAAAGTAAAGGCCCGACTTAACTACGGGACCAACTTCCGGTAGCTCAGAGATTTCATCACTGCGTCCCAAGTCAGGGTACCTAACCGCCAGCAGTAGTAACCCTATGTAGGCGACAAAGAATACGCCAGCGGAGATCCATGGCATTAATTCGCCGGTAGCGTCTTTAAGCCAGCCCAGGCCGTAGTACATACCTAATGACAGCAACATGATACCGATGACGACAGTCATGAAGGTAAACAGACTTTGCAAGAAAGTCTTCTGTACACGGCGAGGTAATCCCACCATACCTGCTTTGCAGGCTTCTAAATGAACAATATAAACCAGTGCGATGTAGGCGATAACCGCCGGTAAGAAGGCGTGCTTGATGACTTCGATATACGATATGCCGACAAACTCAATCATCAGGAAGGCAGCGGCCCCCATTACAGGCGGTGTTAGCTGACCGTTAGTCGATGAGGCTACCTCTACCGCACCTGCTTTTTCAGAAGAAAACCCAACGCGCTTCATGAGCGGGATGGTAAATGTTCCGGTGGTGACCACGTTAGCAATCGACGAGCCCGACACTAGTCCGGTTAATGCTGATGAAACAACGGCTGCTTTAGCCGGCCCACCTTTCAAGTGACCGAGTAGGGTAAACGCTACCCAAATAAAATAGTTACCCGCACCGGCTCTTTCGAGCAGCGACCCGAATAATACAAACAAGAACACCATACTGGTGGAAACACCCAGTGCGATTCCGAACACCCCTTCTTGAGTGATCCAGAAATGACTCATGGCTCGACCAAAGGATGCGCCTTTCCAAGCCATCACATCGGGTGCCAGGTGACCCAGGAAAACGTAAGCCAAAAATATCATGGCTATGATCATTAACGGTGGGCCCAATGCGCGCCTGGCTGCTTCTAGGACTAACACGACACCGACGCCCGACACGACAAGGTCTAAAACGGTTGGTAGTCCTGCACGATCTGCTAGTTCTCTGGCAAAAATCCAGAGGTATAAGCACGTTATTATCGCCACTATGCCGAAGATCCAATCTAGCTTTGGTATGTGGTCACGTGGTGAAGATTTAAATGCTGGGTAAGCTAAGAAGCCGAGAAACATGGCGAAGGCTAGGTGAATTGAACGTGTGCCTGTGTTGTTAAGTACCGGAAGGTAGTCAGCAAACATATACGGAAATGGCGATGCTATCCAGAGTTGAAATACGGCCCAGGCAAACGCTACCCAGAACATCATTTTTCCGACGCTGCCGGATGGATTTCTTGCCCCGGTATCCGTCTCAGCGATCATTTCCTGTAATTTCGATTCGTCTATTTCAAAATCATCATTTTTTGTTTCGGCCATAGGTTTACTCCAGTTGCTGGATTATTAGCTCAGAATTGATGTTTTTTATTGTTATTAAATTTAAGGAAAAAAAGAGGTAAAAGCGTTGCCACTCTTACCTCTGGTCTTGCTTTAGCAGATTACTTAAGTAAGCCAGCTGCTTTATAGTACTTCTCTGCACCCTTGTGTAGCGGCGCTGAAAGTGAAGCAGAAACCATCTCTGTCTTCTTCAGGTTCTTAAACGCAGGGTGAAGTTTTTTGAAATCATCGAAGTTTTCAAATACTGCTTTAACTACTTCATAGATTACATCTTCAGAAACCTTTGCAGAGGTAACGAATGTTGCACCAACACCCATAGTCTTTGCTGCTTCTGGATTACCTGTGTACATACCTGCAGGTACAGACGCGTAACGGTAGAAAGAGTTATCTTTGATTAGCTTGTCAGCCGCTGGGCCGTGAATGTCAGCGATGTGAGCGTCACAAGTCGTCGTAGTCTCTTTAATCAAACCTGCTGGGTGCCCAACCAGAATGAAGTAAGCGTCAATCTTGTTATCACACAGTGCCTGCCCCATTTCTGACGACTTAAGCTCAGCCGCTAGTTTTAGATCGTCACGACTCATGCCCCATGCTTCTTCGATAACGTCATAAGTTGCGACGGTACCAGAGCCTGGCTGACCTACGTTGACACGCTTGCCTTTAAGATCACCAAAGTTCTTGATTCCAGAGTCTTTACGAACAACCAGTGTTGCAGGCTCAGCGTGTACTGAGAATACGGCACGTAGATCTTCGAATTTACCCGCATCTTTAAACTTAGAGGTACCGTTGTATGCGTGATACTGCCAGTCCGACTGTGCAACACCCATTTCCAACTCGCCTTCACGAATCGCATTGATGTTGAAAACTGAGCCACCCGTCGATTCAACTGAACAGCGAATGCCGGTTTCTTTGCGGTTCTTGTTAACCAAACGGCAAATTGCACCACCTGTTGGATAGTAAACACCTGTGACGCCACCTGTTCCAATTGAAACGTATTGCGTCTCTGCAGCCATCGCTGTTGAGCCAAGTGTTGTGGCAAGAAGTAAGCCCGCAGTTGCAACTGTAGCTGCTATTTGTTTCTTCATTTTAGAAATTCCTCAATTAAATGATTTCTCCGTTCTCTTCAACAGATATCCAGCACTGTTGTCGAAACAAGCGCAGGAATAGCCTTTATCGATAGGGATTGAATAGAACTTTCTATAATTAAACATATGCTGAACAATTTCGCAAACCACATCATGATATTTATACAATAAGTGGCTCAAAATCTATCCAGGGAGAATAATGATTGTACAAGATGGCGTTGAAATGTCGAAAAAAATAAATATCACACGCCGCGAACTTAACTAAATAAAATAACCCTACGTCATGAATTTTGCGACAATGTAACCATATGCATCGGTTATAACAGCTTGGCAATTTATTAAACGGTTGGAGCAAACATTTCATGGAACGAAAAATTAGTGATTGGGGCGGAACGATCGCGGCTTTCCTGCTAGTCATAGTGGTTAATTATCTATCCAATGCCCTACCGCTAAATGGGCTAACGCAAAAAGACATATCAGATAAGTACACGTCGTTATTTACGCCGGCCTCCTTTACTTTTTCTATCTGGGGAGTGATTTATCTGGCACTGACTGGATTTGTAATCTATCAGGCCTTGCCGGCGCAGCGCAAAGACGAGATGGTGTCCTGGATAAGCAAACTCTTTATTTTGAGTTGCTTTGCCAATGTTCTCTGGATTCTTGCCTGGCATTACGAATTTCTGGTGTTGTCGCTATTACTTATGTTTGCGATTTTAGCTATTTTGGTCACGATCTATCGCACGTTAAGGCATCACTTTGATGGCGCAACATGGAAACAATGGGTGTTTTTGCACCTGCCGTTTAGTCTCTACACCGCTTGGATTACGGTTGCGACCGTCGCCAATATCAGTATTGTACAAAACGGCATGGGCTGGGATGATCTGCTGCTAAGCGCAAGCAATTGGACGTTGTTGAAGCTCGCCATGGTGGCTGCCATCTGCGCCATCGTGGTGCTGCGACGAGGCGACTCGATCTATGCCGTAGTCATTGCCTGGGCGGCCTATGGGATTATGAGTAAGCAAGTTGATACACCCATGGTTGCGGGGGCAGCGCTTATGTTGTCTGTGTGCGCGATCTTGCTAGCAGCTTACGAAGCGATACGCCGATTACTCCGTGAGGATTTTAACGACTAATAACAGGTCGTGCTCATGCGCCTACATCTGACCAAACGGCTAACTCATTGCCGCTTGGTTCGATGAAGTGAAAGCGCCTGCCACCCGGAAATGAAAAAATGGCCTGACTAATTGTGCCACCAGCATCTATCACGTTGGTTTGGGTGCTTTCCAAATCGCTGCTGTAAAATATTGCTAGGGCAGCACCATTTTCAGCCGATGATTTCATTTCTGATTGATAGAAGCCGCCATCCAAACCTGCATTCGAAAATGCAGTATAGTCAGGTCCAAAATCTTCAAACGACCAGCCAAAAGCAGCACTGAAAAAGTCTTTAGTTGCCTGCATATCTACCGCAGGGAATTCGATATAATTCAGTTTGCCATGTTCGTTCATGTAGATTTCCTTCGGATACATAATTAATTTGGGATTGAACCAATGAAATACTTACACACCATGATAAGAATTACCAATGTCGAGGAGTCGTTGGAGTTTTTTTGCAAGCACTTAGGATTGGTGCAAACTAGCCGTAAAGATTATGAAAATGGTCGCTTTAGTTTAATTTTTCTGAGGGCGCCCGACGATGAGGCTCATGTGACTAATGGACGCCAAATGGAGCTTGAATTGACCTACAACTGGGATCCTGAAGACTACACGGGAGGTCGAAACTTTGGTCACCTGGCCTATGAGGTCGACAATGTTTATGAAACTTGTCAGCGTTTGATGGATGGTGGGGTGACCATCAATTTTCCACCCCGAGACGGCCGGATGGCGTTTGTCCGTTCCCCTGATAATATCTCCATAGAACTGTTGCAAAAAGGGGATGCTCTGCCGCCTGCTGAGCCTTGGATATCAATGGAAAATATTGGCAGCTGGTGATTTCATTTAAATAGCGCATCCAAAACTGTTCTGGATGACGTATCTGAGCAATCAACCAACTATTAATGGTGAGTTGCTTCAATGGAACTAATCTTTGCTTACTTAGCCGGACTGTTAACGCTCATTAATCCTTGCGTGTTACCCGTGTTGCCGATTGTTTTAGCTTCTGCTTTACAAGCAGGAAAGCATGGGCCACTAGCGGTTGCTGCGGGCATGAGTATTTCGTTTGTGACTCTGGGTATGCTGGTAGCCACAATCGGTCACAGCATTGGCCTGACAGAGTCTGTGCTGTCGCAAGTCGGTGCAGTGCTGATGATGATATTCGGCTTGGTTTTACTCGTCCCACAGCTTAATGAGCGCTTTGCTACCGCAACTGCAGGGTTTAGTGGTAGCGCCGATGAACAGATCAATAACCTGTCAACATCCTCAATGAAAAGCCAGTTTCTTGGGGGGGTATTGTTGGGTGCGGTATGGTCTCCTTGTGTAGGGCCAACTTTGGGTGGGGCGATTTCGCTAGCCAGCCAAGGCCAGAATTTACTGTGGGTGTTTGCGATCATGTCATTTTTCGCGCTAGGTGTATCTAGTGTCATCCTAGCGTTAGGTTATGGTACCCGGGAAGCGATACGCAGCCGCCAGGAGCAACTCCGTGGTTTGGCGGAAAAAGCCAAACCGATCATGGGGATCACCTTTCTATTGGTCGGTCTCATGATCTTTTTTAAATTTCATTATGTCATTGAAGCCTGGCTGGTTGATGTCCTGCCAGACTGGTTTCAGGATCTTTCAACTACGTACTAAATAAAGGAAAATATTATGAAACGTCGTACATTTATCAGTTTGATTGCTGGTTTAGCACTTGTTCCTAGCTTGGCTACTGCCACGAGTCTTGAGTATGAGCCCGGGCTTATCAAAAAAGCACTAGCCGAAGGTAAAACCGTCTTTGTTGATTACGCAGCGTCTTGGTGTAGCACTTGTAAGCGTCAAGAACGGCTGATCCAACAGCTGCGAGATCGCAACCCAATTTATGACCAGCACCTGACTTTTGTGCGGGTAGATTGGGATGTTTATGGCGATCATGAAGTGACAGAGTCGCGCAATATTCCACGCCGTTCTACGTTGCTTGTCCTAAACGGTCAGGAAGAGCTGGGAAGAATTGTAGCGGGGACTAACATCAAAGAGATCCAAGCATTGATGGATGTTGGTGTGGCAAAAGCACAGTCGATGAGATAAAGCTCCATTACGTAACAAAAACGGCCCCAGAATTGGGGCCGTTTTTATATCTAAAATAAGCCTGATTTCAAGGCTTATGTTCAGGCGTCATACCCTTAGAACCTAACTGAACAAAGTGAGTTATGGTTAGGGCCTGTCTTACGCCATTGCCCAGTCCAAACACCTTTGTTGTTGGCGGCAATCAGCTGACATTTTTGATTAGCCTGTTTCTGATCCCAAATTGGTCCAGCAAAAATCTCACGTACGTTGCTAGCAGGAGCAGCTGGTACCGGCTTTGGTAAAGGTACGTAGGTTGTTTCAGATTCTACGACAGGTTGAGAAGTGCCTGCTGCGGTCACCCTAATCTGGCAAACAGATTGGTGGTTGGCACCGATTTTACGCCAATTACCAGTCCACTGACCCTTGTTTTTTTGAGCAATCAAAGGACAT
>CALAJG010000047.1 GCA_937923375.1 uncultured Leucothrix sp. | reverse complement strand
GATTAAATGCTCAGCCAGCTCGCCACCGGTACCCTGCATGCCTGGTAAGTCATGTGAGTTTTGCTTCATGACTCGGCGTATCCAGAATTGGGGCAAGTAGCTTAGTACCAGCAGTAATCCAATAAATATTCCAATGATCATGCCGTAGTGATTCGGTGGTTATTGAAACCTCAGTATAAAGGGAATTCTGGTATTGTGTTAAATGTACTATTGATATTGTGGAACTGGGTCTTAAAAAAGCGAGGTATTATTAATGACTGTAAGAACTTTAGACGATGTAAACACACGATGCCGATGGAGCAGATCATATCCGATTCTGTAGCTTAATCAGTTAGATGGCATTTGCAGGGCAACTACATCTCTCACAATCGACTCGCTCATTTGATGCGGTGCAGTAAACGCCAATTCTTGCATACCGTGCTCAGTAAACACCCCTAACAATTCTCTGCGTTTTGGAATGTTACGATTAAACGCAAGCACCATAACTCCGCCAGCTTTCAAACTAGCACACCAGTCTTTGGCACACTCCTTAAGCACTGCTAGCGGATTACGTGTCTGGCTGGTGGTGAAATGCTGCACTCCATACGGAAGATCACTAATAATTAAATTAAATTTCTCATTATTTAATAACCGACAGGCTTCAGCTGAATCACCGGTGATCACACGCATTGAAGTGTCATCAACTGAAAATTCAATAAATTTTCCGCTGTTTCCTTTTGTTGCTTTGCCACCAACAAAGCCATCTTTGAATTGATGTTTCTGTCGGTGGATCTTGCACCATTTTTTAACGTTTTGGCGGATGTCGGCCAGTGCCTTTGCATCTTGCTCGATGCCTTTAGCTTTCATTCCATAGCGCATACCCCAAAGTAAAGTAGTGGCACGTCCGCACATTGGGTCGAGCATTTTTACGTTAGCGATATTTTCATAGTCAATGCTGTCTAAGCCGATATTAATCAGCAATTGTGTCAGGAGCTCGTTAGTCTTGCCTTTAAACTTGGCACCAAAGACAAAGTCTTCGTGAAGCTTCAAGCTTGCTTCAACAGGTAGAGGAATCAAGTGGTTTTGGTGTTGCTCAAATATTCCATAGACAAATGAGAGCTTAAGTAGTGTGGGTATCTGTGATTCACTTGCAGAAACGCTAAGAAACTCCAGCGCACCAGTTTTTTGAAAAGTAATAGTTTTATCAGACCCAAGTACCCAGGCGAGCTCTGCCCTAGCCACTTCGATCAGATCATTGAAATAAGCACTTTTAGCGCGAGGGGAAATTAGTAAAGCGAGGTTCTTCAATCTAAATATCCTTGATTAAACGCACAGCATCGTTGATGGCCGCGTGAATATTGTGGGCAGAGACGGCATTGCCGATTCCAAGTGACTTGCAGCGTGAACTTAACTGTATAGTAAATATGAAAAGGTGTTGATACAAGCTGGTGGTCAATGGCAGCTGTGGTGTGAATTTTTTTGTCTATCGTATGCCTTGAGCTATGATATTGTGAAGATCTTTTTAATCGCTAAATGATCGCTAATTGATCTCAGACTCGTTCCATTCTATCGGTAGAACTCAATGATCCAGCAAAGCTATGCACGTGGTGTATTGTACGTAATATTGGCCGGTGTTTTTCTTAGTACGGGTGGATTAATTGTTCGCCACGTAGCCGACGCTGACACCTGGACGATTTTGTTTTATCGCTCGCTAACCTTTTCAGTAACTGTCATTGCTTTTCTCTGGTTTCAGGAGCGTGGTAAAACGCTGGGGCTTTATAAGAAAATGCGCGCCCTGGATCTGCTCGTCACGGTTTCTTTAGCGTTGGGGTTCATCTTTTACCTACTCAGTCTGTTCAACACTTCGGTGGCCAATACCGTTTTGGTTCTCAGCACGGGGCCGTTTGTAGCGGCTTTATTGGGTTGGATAGTCCTTGGCGAACGGGTCACAATGGTGACTGTAATCGCTATGATTGTAGCCATTGCCGGTGTTTTGGTAATGGTATCAGGTGGTGTTAGTTCGGCTGACATTCTGGGCATTGCCTATGCGTTTATGGCGGTACTGGCTTTTGCCGTTATGATTGTTACCTTACGTAAGCTTGGACCTGAGCGAAATACGTTATCTGCCGTTTCGCTAGCTGGGGTGATGGCGTCACTAATGTGTTTGCCATTTATTGCGACCTTACAAATCTCGGCGCATGATTTACTCATGGCGATATTTCTGGGCAGTCTGCAAGTTGGTCTCGGTTTTATCCTGATTACACTGGGCTCCAGAAGCGTACCATCAGCACAGGTTCCCTTGTTAGCACTGGGAGAAACCGCCTTGGCACCGCTATGGGTTTGGTTGGTTATCAATGAAACACCTGCACGCAACACTTTAATTGGCGGTGCTCTAGTACTGGCAGCTGTATTGTTTCAAGGTGCCCTAGGGTTGCGTTCACGCTAAAGATATAATCTTAGCATCTGGCTCAGCGTCAGCTTTCTGAACCAGTAGATTTGTCAACCTGTGTCTTCTGGTGTGTTCTACTTTGCTCCGATTTCTCAGTGTTATCAAGCTCTGAACGCGGTAAGTCCGGTTCAAAAATTTCCACCTGAATCGCCGAGAGTAACTGATGATAAAATAAGTTTCGGATAAGATGATAATACATGCACTGCCCTCCATAGCAAGCCGAAAGTAACCATGCTTAGAGCTTGTATAATCCCCCAAATCAATTTAGCCAATAATAGCTTCCATAAACCATGACGGGTGGCAGTAATTATTGGCTTAGTTGAGCAGTCCCAATCAGAAGCTGCCTAAACACTTCACCTTAAATTCCTATAAGAGAGTACCCTTCCGGTGTACTATGCTTGGCTTAAAGGACATGAAAAGGATACTTCATATGAAACTCATTATTTGCGCTGTTTTATCTGTGATATTGCTTGTTAGCAATGCGGTTGCGGGTACCGTTTCGACGCTAAGGGATGTCGGTTTTTCAGCAAACGGCAAGTACTTCGCCTTTACTACCACGGAAGATAATAGCATGGCCGATATTAGCTGCCGTACGACAACGTTTATAAATACTGTTCGAAACGAATGGATTGGCCGTCCTTACAGTGTCTGTAAGTTTGGCGAAGCAGAGTTTGATTCGAAATATGCACGAAAAATGAGGAAGCGTTCGGACCAAGCCAGACGTGAAATCGCCAGATTGACTAAAAAGCTCAAAATCAATTTTAAGAATGACGGACAAAGGTTGCTTTACCGAGGTGCATTCAGATACTGGAAAACATCAGATTCAACCGACAAGGAGTTTTCTAAGAAAGGGGAGAGCGTTACCTTTAAGGTAAACGCTAATCGTTACCGTTTAAAACTTAGCAAAAAAACGGTTAAGTCGGCTAAGTGTGAAGGTATGATGTTCAATCACCCACCTGCAGTGATGAGTTTACGCATGCGTAACTTGCAGAGTAATCAAAGCATTCCATTGCAAGTTGATCGGGGTATCCCAAAAACACGCGGCTGCCCCTACCATTATCGGATACAAAACGTGTATACCCACAAGCGTGGTAACGGCAAGGTTATCGTGACATTGTTACAGTATTTTAGCCCGTCAATTGAAGGGCCGGACGAGCGTTATTTAGCGGTAAGCGGACGGATGAATTGAAACCAGGTTAGCATCAGCGGGTATCCTAGCTCTATTTTAATTCAGCGCTTAGGTTTGCGCTAATCAACGGGTGTAAGCCTTTTTGCAGCAGAGTTTATGATGTTTATCTACAAGACAAGTAAACAATTCTATCTTATTTCCAGCAATTTCAACTTAACTCATTGCTTGTTACCTAGCAATGAGTTGGGTGATAGTTGAGCAAAGTTGATGCGTAACAAAGTAGTGATTCTGTAGAATCAAGAAACAGCTTCCCCATCCCCATCAAAAAACAC
>CALAJG010000046.1 GCA_937923375.1 uncultured Leucothrix sp. | reverse complement strand
GACACTTACCACTTGTCCAGGTAGCGCGTAGGCCCCTGCCGAGCGGAAATTTCGTTTGCTCGTCATGCTGACCGTTTTGCTAACAGGCGTGATGTGACTAAAGTCAGATCGACTGAAATTTCCCATATCGGCCTGCACTGGGTTAATTTCGCGGTAGTTATAGACCGCGTGATCAGCAAAATAAGATTTCAGGAAGTCCGTATCTGAAGTGGTCACTTTATCCATCGGAAAAGCCACCTGCTGACGGTAGCTGTCGCCCAATAGCGCCAGCAACTTTTGCAGTCGGTAGCCGCTTTTAGTAAACAGATTATTTTTGCTGGTATCCAGCGTATTCATCATGGATTTGACGGCAGTAGCACCCTGTTGGAACTGCTCATCAAACCCGACTACAGCGCTGCAGTTTTCACCATCACAGGCACTCCAATCAAAAGCATAATCGTCGGCTTTGAAGTGGTTTAGCATGGTTTGAATCGACTGGATATTGTCCGGCAGACTGGTTAATTGTGCTGAACCATCAAACTGGTTTACTTGCAGCTTACGCCAATAATTGTCACCGGAATGACTCACGTCAAACAGAGGGAATAAGGCGTACCCCAGATCATTCATGCCGCCGTCTAAGTGCAAGTAAAGCACAGGAATTCCCTGACTCATCGCCGTTTTCACCGCGGCTGCAATAGTGTTAGCGTTGCTTGCGTCATTCATATCTCGCGAGATGATCAGTAGACTGGTATCTAAACTCAGGCAGCCTGCAAGTTTTGCATCGTCGCACTCCCCCGCCGCGTTATAGGAAACGTGCGCCTTATAAGTCTCATCCAACCACTCTCGAACCGCAGGCTCATCGGGGAAATAATAGTTGTTGTGCATTTGCGCAACCACCACCTTAAAAGGAGAGGTTTTTAAATCATCACGTCCGGTTAGCCAGCTTAGGCCGTTATGCAGGAACTGGTGCATCTGATCATTGATAGAAGCAGCATCACGACGATAATTACGCATGGGATTACCGCCCAAGACCATGTACTTCGCACTATTTTGACCGATGATACCGATTTCGCGGTTTTCGACCGTTCTCCCCTCTTCGAACACGCTGTTAGTGCTCAGCACATTCGTGTTCATGCCAAAGGTTGAATTAAGCAGTGCTGCGTCGTGTGTCGGATACCAATCGATGTCGGTCAAACTCGTACCGTCGCCCTTTGCACTGCCGTCCGCGTTGAGATTGAATAGCTTGGACTTTGCCGCCAATAGCAGATTTTTGCCAGTGTCGATACTGTTTAGCGTTGCATCGAGTAGCGCTTCATTCTTACTGACTAAGAGTGCATTACCTGAGGCAAGGGCTTGTTCAACTAAGGTCGGCAGGACTGAAATATTGAAGGCGGCTAGGCTGGCTTTTTCACCCTGAGAATCATGCACTGTAATCGTGATATTAGTATTCGTCCCCACATCAGACGCTTCTGGTGTTCCTGTTAAAGCTCCAGTCACTGTGTCAAATGTGATCCAACTTGGTTTATTTGTTATTGAAAAGCTAAGACTGTCGCCGTCACTGTCTAACGCTGTAGGTGTGAAACTATAGGGTGCTTCGGCCATGGCGGCAGTGACGGGTGTGCCAGTAATCGATGGTGCATTGTTACTAGGCTCGACCGGCGGTGCAGTTGGCGAGTTGGGTGTGTTTGAAGTACCAGTAGAGTCACCGCTGCAAGCAGCCAAGGCGAACCCAAGCAAACCTGCAAAGATAAAACGCAAGAAAATCCGCATAATCACTCCTCATCAACACATTAGATTACTTATTATTTTCTTCACGATGATAAGTGTGTTTTGGTAATTAATCCACCACTCTCAGATGAAATACAGAGTGCTTTTTAATGCTACACGGCGACTGCGCTTGGTAAAATTATTGCAACAAATGGTAACTTTCTAAACGTGCGCTAAAGTCATGAGTGACGGTAACCACAGCAACCTCATCCACGTTAAATGCCTTGGCTAATGCTTCGATTTCGGTTTTGCAGTGCTCCGCTGTTCCAACCGTATAGCCATTTAACAGATGTAAATATTGCGCTTCTTGCGCGGATGAGAACGATTTTCTTTGATCCTGCACCGCCTCAGGAGCCAGCAAAGGCTGATTGTCTCCAATACCCATCATCATCTTTCGATAAACAGCGGTACTTGCCAGCAACTCCGCTTCTTCCTGTGTTTCCGCACAAAAAGCACCGATTGCTAACATGCGCTTGGGTTTTTCAGCGTGCCCACCCGCTGCCCAGCCACGTTCATAAGCATCAAAGATTTCCGGTGAACAATGATCCGGCGAGATAAATCTTGCCAGCGCTAAATTCATACCGACCTGTCCTGCCAACTCTGCACTGCCGCCAGTGGAACCGAGCATCCACATCTCTGGGCGGACATTATGTTCAGGGCTAATGTGTAAATCGGCCCAAGGGTGATCATCCGGCATGGTTTGCTCTAATAAAGACTTTAGCGTTGAAGCCTGGGCGGGATAGCTGCTGGCATTTTGCGGAGGACTTGGCCACGCTAGCGCTGCCGACGCCAAACCATCGCCACCTGGAGCACGACCTATTCCCAAATCAATTCGATCAGGGAATAAGGCACTCAGCATGTTAAACACCTCGGCTACTTTGTAAGGGCTGTAATGGCTCAACATTACTCCGCCACTTCCAATACGCATGTTTTGTGTCACGCTGGCGATACTGGCAATTAAGATCTCGGGGCTTGGTCCTGCAAACTGCGGGCTATTGTGGTGCTCTGACAACCAGTAACGGGCATAGCCCATCTCGTCACACGCCTTCGCTAACTCAATTGACATTAGCCCAGCATTTTTAAGCGCAGGGTCCGTTTCAGCGGGGTGCACAGGGCTTTGGTCGAGTACGGTCAGCTGTATGCTTTGCGACATGGCTTGGTTTATTCCTGGATCAGGTAGATACGCGCTATTATATTGTAAGTGAAGGACTTTGTAATATTTGATACTGTGGATGCTTTTGCAGAGACTCGTTATGGCATCAATCGCATTTATAAACGGACAAGTCATCACTGTCGATGCGGATGACACCATTAATGAAGCGCTGCTCACCGACGGCAGACACATCAAAGCGGTTGGCAGCACGGCTGAAATAAACGCACTAACCGCCGAATTACCCACTCGCGAGGTCGAAGTCATCGATCTGCAAGGGCGCACATTAATGCCCGGATTTATTGATGCGCATAACCACCTGACGCATCAGGGAGCCGCCTTCGCTGCAGTGGATTACGCTTACCCCAATGTGGCGTCGATTGATGATTTACGCGATGTAATAGCCGAAGCCGCAAGCAATACCAAGCCCGGCCGATGGTTACGCGGCTGGGGTCTCAACTACGAAAAATACCCTGAGAAACGTTTACCAACGCGCTGGGACATTGATGCCGTTTCGCCCGATCACCCAGTGTGCGCCATACACGTCAGTGGCCACAATGTGTTGGTCAATAGCGTCGCGCTGGGAATGGCAGGTGTCGATGAAAATACACCCGACCCAGCGGGTGGCAAGTTTGAGCGAGATGAGAACGGCCAACTCACAGGCTACGTCTATGACAGTGCTCAGGAATTGGTCGTGCCCAGTAGCGTTGCCGTTGACCATCACGGGCCGAATATTGGCTACGACTTGCCGCTTGATGAATTGGTCGATGATATTGATCGCGCCTGCCAAGCATATTTAAAAGTGGGCATCACCTCAGTGGTTGACCCACAGGTAACTACCCGCGAAATGCCGGGCTACATGGAAGCGCGCAAGCAAGGCAAGCTGACGATAAAAACTACCTGTATGTACTTATCAAATCATCAGGACGCCATTAACGAGCTAGGCATTACCGACCATATTGGCAATGATCAGCTTTCCATCGGCCCAATGAAATACTACTGTGACGGCTCGCTGACGGGGGGTACTGCGCTATTTTATCCTGATGAACCACACGTTGAGTCACGCTGTAAATGCAATAAAAGCGAACAACGCGGTTATACCTACTGGCCCGATGTGGCAGCCTTTAAAGAAGCCCTTATCGACACCCATCGTCGCGGTATGCAGTTTGGCGTGCACACCCAAGGCGATATGGCGATGGACATCGTATTAGATGCAGTAGAAGAAGCGCATCGTCGCCACCCGCGTAATGACACGCGCCATCGCATCGAACACTGCCACGGGCCAACCCCTGAGCAAATCAGCCGCATCAAGCAGCTTGGCATTATCCCCATTACCCAGCCCGGCCAAATGGATGAGTTGGGCGATGACCTGATGTCGCTGTATGGTGAACGCCGCGCACTGCGTTTTTGCCCACTACGCGAAATGCTGGATGCTGGTATTCCCGCCGTAGTTAGCACCGATGCCTTTGTGCAATCTTACAAGCCGTTTGATGCGATTAGTGCAGCGGTGAATCGACGCAGTATGACGGGTGCGGATATGGGGGCGGATCAACGCATTGCCGTGTTGGAAGCGATTCGAGCTTATACCTGGAATGCTGCATATTCGGTGTATCACGAAGGGCGTAAAGGATCGTTAGAGGCTGGGAAACTGGCGGACTTGGTGGTGATTGATGCAGACTTTTTGGCCGTACCAGCTGAGGAAATTGCTAAACAGGAAGTGCTGATGACGATTAGTGATGGCATAGTTGTTTATAAGAAACCCTTGTTAGCTTAGAAATTTTCGTGTCGGTTCCTTAACCTAATACAGAATAATATGCAGAGGATAAACCATGAAAAAACGATTCAATCAGGCCAATCCTATTGCATTTGAGTTATGGTAAGTCTGCCAGAGTTGGCAATGCCTGACGGCTTTTATTTAATCTTGAAACGCTCACCAAACCACATACGACTAAACAAACCATCCTGACGCACAAACTGGTGATACAACGCTGCAAGCACGTGTGCTACAACTGTTATTGTTAGCACAGTAGCCAGAATCCCATGTGCAGCGCGCGGAGGCAGATCATCGAAACTAGCGGGTAGCGGTGCGCCTGATCCTCCAAACACGATATCGGGTAATCCGGCCATTATCGATATACCCATACCACTTGCTGCCATTAAAATAACCAAGCTATAAAGTAAGTAATGGGCGGCAACTCCGAGTTTATTCATTAAAGCATTACCAATATCTGCATGTGCTGGCTTCGCTGTTTTGAATCGCACAACTATACGAACCAACATCAACACTAAAATAATGATGCCCATCGACATATGCATGCGCAGATAAAATACCTTTTCTGGGTCAGAGTTCGGCGTCTCGCTTAGTACATTACCCCCCATGATTAAGCCGACAGCGACCATCAAAGCGAGTATCCAATGTAGCGCCACTAAAAAAGGATGGTATTTGTTCATCATTTTATTTTTCCTCAGTGTTGTCTTCAAGAGTTTTCAACCATAGGAAGCCGACTGGAAATAGTTGATATTCTGCAATCTGTTTTTTCACGAAAGTCTGCTGATCCAAGATTAGAGCGGCTGATTCGCGGTCTTTAGCTTTGATAAAGTAAGTTATATTAGTCATTTTCCCAAGATCAGCTGTCTGGGCTTCTGTATTCATATAGACATTCTCAATCGTGCCCTGCTTCCATAAGGCCAACGTTTCCGCCGCTTGATCGGCAAGGTTATTGTTGATCAGATCTTTATCTGCTGACACAAAGTTCCACACGACGGCGAACGTATTTCGCAGATCCTTTTCCTGAGCGTTAGCCGAATTAAATAACAAACTCAATGCGAACAAGCTTCCAATAACAAAGTGTTTCATTTCATTCTCCTCATATCGAATCAAAATTTCAAGAACGCAGGGTGATGCGCTAGAAACAGTTTCATATGAAATGATTGCATTTGCAATAGTTAATTTTGAAAAAGTTGCTTTAGTGCCAATCGACCCGTAACCTACGCCACTATGGAAAAAACAGATAAAAATACTCAAACGATAGCGACTCAGACAAGAGATAACAGTGTCGGCTGGTTATTAAATGTTATGACGCGCACCGTTAATGACATCATGAAAAAGGCATTAGAACCTTTAGCGCTATCTCAAGAACAGTTTGCAATTTTGATGACGTTACTCACCAAAGACGGAATTTCACAATCCGCGATTGGCAAACAGGTAATTTTGCCCGGCTATGCGATGACGCGTAATTTAGATGCACTGGAAGAAAAAGGTTTTATTGTACGCCAGCCCGATAAGCATTCTCGCCGCAGCTTCTGCATCATGTTAACTGAGAAAGGAAAAGCCTTAGCGCCAACACTTTTTGCCATTGTTACTGGGGTTAACGATCAGCTGCTTTCTAAATTAGAACAGGATGAAGTTACGCATTTAAAGGCACTACTGACTAAATTAATGGTGGCTAATATAAAATAGTCAGGACTCTATCAAAAACGGTAAACCAAACCAGCTCCTACTTCGACGTTACCACGCTCACCGAAGTCTTTAATCAGCGGGCTGGATGCCATCTCATCCCCATAATATTCATACCCTAGTGAGGCTTCGAGCGACCAGCGAGGGCGGAGTTTATATTCTAAATCAAGATTTAAAGTGGTCGATTTATAGCCCGATGAGGTTTCGTAAGCACTAATGCCCGTTACCTGACTAACTACTGCTGTGACACCAACTTCGGTATTCATGTGCTCTGCGTTGGCAAAGCTCACATCAATACCTGCATTTACACTCAGCTTTGGGGACAATTTGAATTCATGGCCTGCCGCTACAAAGCCTACCAAGCCTTTACCACGCCCTAATAGGTCTAGCTGAAGAGCTGCACCAACGTAAGTGTCTCCCCAATTGTGCTTCAGACTAAACTGGCCTTCCACCGTGTTTTCGACTTTGTCAAAACCTTTTAGAATAGGGTCATCTGCATTCTCACGTCCCGGCTCATACTCCAATGCAGCGGTCGCTGACCATCTCGGGCTCAGCGCCCACTCCAAGCCAATTTCACCGAGTGATATTCTGAGTCGTTTGTCGTTTGAAATTTGATACTTTGCTTCCAGATCCAAAGAAGGCTCACTGATGTAAACGTCAGATCCCGTATATGCCGGCTCTCGCTCCACGCCAAACCCTACCTCAAACTGCCACCTTTTTCCCGTATCATTATCAAAACGATTAGCGTCAGCCATACACGGTGTTATGATAAATGCGCTTAGAAGCACGCTTTGGTACATTCCATTTTTCATGAGATTCTCCTGATTGAGTGATGCATTCATCTTAGGGCGCATTGAGTAAAAGCACATGAGACATCCGTTAGGTAAACCGCAAGATGCTCCAGATATTGATGGAACAGCAGCGCATCTAACCAATAGCCAATTGCAAAGTCTGGCAATAGTAAGTAAGCAAGAACGCCGCATATTGACTGCGCTATTAGTATTCGTGCTGATCTTTGTTGTGCTGGATTTCTTTGATGATTCGGGCGATGGTACCGATTGGTTAACTATCTTAGTGGATGTGGTTTTTGGTGGGCTAATTCTAGCGACCATTATCTACCTTTGGAAAAACACCCCCTTTTCCACTAAGCGAACCAACCTGCTGCTAAATCAGGAAATAGCAAAAAAGCACAAGGACTCAGAAGCGTGGAGAGCGAAATCCAGACAGCTAATAGCCGGACTCACGCAAGCGATTGATGAGCAACTCAATGACTGGAACCTGACAAAAGCAGAAAAAGAAGTCGCGCTCATGCTATTGAAGGGTTTTAGCCTGAAGGAAATCGCCATACTCAGAAACACCACTGAACGAACGGTGAGGCAACAAGCATCAAGCATTTATGCCAAAGCGAATCTCAGCAGCCGCGCGGAGTTGTCCGCATTTTTCCTCGAGGACTTCTTGTCGCCAATCGATGAGGTTAGCTAAGTTGCAACCGGAATGCATTCTGGCACGCGAAGGTTTATATCACGGCCCAATCAAAACGGAGTCCATGAAAGGTGGCTTATGGAATGACGCGATTAAAGTCGAGGCAGGTAGTGACACCTACGTCTTTAAAACTTACTGTGAAGTACCCGAAGACGCCTTTTTTCCTAATATAGCCGCCGATGAAGCAATGGCATTGCAGCGCTTGGCTGGACTCGTCATCTCCCCGGAGTTTGTTGGGCTTTGGCCTGATGAGAATTTGCTTGTTTATAAGTATGTTGAGGGCAACACCTGGAATGGGGATGTTGCAGCAGTCGCTCGGCTGTTGATCAAGAAAGAGGCTGCTGATCCGACAAGCTTTCCTCGAGGTAAATTGACACCTCATGAGTTGTTGGACGAGGGAGATACAATGTTTGAGCGATGTAAAGCCGCACGGCCGCCATCACGCCCCATGCCGATTGAAATCGAGCCTCCTGCGCGTTTTTCATTAATACATCGAGATATCGGGCCGAATAATTTGGTGGGTGAAGGCGATGAGCTGCGATTGATTGATTGGCAGTGCCCAACTGAGGGGGATTTATGTGAGGACATCTACAGTTTTTTAGCCCCAGCGTTTCATATTGTGGGAGAACGGGCGCCGCTGGCTGATGAGGATAAAGCGCTGTTTTTTCAGGCGCTTAACCTGCCTGCTACAAAGAAACGCTATGAATTACTCGCTCCCTACTTTTCATGGCGCATGGCCGCTTATTGTTATTGGCGATCAGAAACACATGAAGATAGC
>CALAJG010000045.1 GCA_937923375.1 uncultured Leucothrix sp. | reverse complement strand
TTCAGCTAAGGGGATAAATAGATGAAAGTCAGTGAAAAGTGGCTGCGCGAATGGGTTAACCCTGAGATTGATGCGGCAGAAATAGGTAGCCAGTTAACGATGGCCGGTGTAGAGCTGGATGGTATCGAGCCGGTTGCTGGTCAGTTCAGTAACGTTGTAGTAGCTGAAATTCTCAGTGCAGAAAAGCATCCTGGTGCAGACAAGCTAAAGATTTGTCAGGTTAATTGTGGCGACGCAGAGCCAATTCAAATTGTTTGTGGTGCGCCTAACGCGCGTGCTGGTCTAAAAGCGCCGTTGGCGATGATTGGCGCAGTTCTGAGTTCTGATGATGGTTCTGATTTTAAAATTAAAAAATCCAAACTGCGCGGTGAGCTATCACAAGGTATGTTGTGTTCAGCGCGTGAGTTGGGTTTGTCTGACAGTGCTGATGGCCTGTTGGAATTGACCAGTAGTGCGCCTGTCGGGACGGATATTCGCGAGTATCTTAAGCTCGATGATGTGGTGCTTGAGCTAGACGCGACGCCTAATCGTGCGGATTGTTTGAGTATTGCCGGTATTGCTCGTGAAGTTGGTGTGCTTACGCAGACGACGGTCACTGAGCCTGACATTAAGCCCGTCGAGGCCGTAGCAGGCGATACTTTCCCGATTGCAATTGAGGCAACGGATGCCTGTCAGCGTTTTGTAGGGCGGATTATCCGTGATGTCAATGTCACTGCCGAGACGCCGCTGTGGATGGTGGAAAAGCTGCGTAGGGCAGATATTCGTAGCCTTGGCCCGGTCGTGGATGTCACTAATTACGTACTGATTGAGTTAGGTCAGCCAATGCATGGTTATGACTTTGATAAGTTATCCGGTGGCATTAACGTTCGTATGGCTGTTGAAGGGGAGCTTTTAACATTGCTTGATGGACGTGATATTGAGCTACGTGCTGATACGTTGGTGATCGCTGATCATGAAAAAGCCGTCGGTTTGGCAGGCATTATGGGGGGTATGGATAGTTCTGTAACTGATACCACTCAAAATATATTCCTTGAAAGTGCTTTCTTTACACCTGAGAAAATCATGGGTAAATCAAGAACCTATGGATTGCACACGGATGCTTCGCATCGTTTTGAGCGGGGCGTATCGCCGGACCTTCAGGAGCGTGCGCTGCAGCGTGCGACGCAGCTGATTGTTGATATTTGTGGTGGTGAAGTGGCCACAGTCAATGATGTGATTAGCAACGATCAGTTATTGCAGCGGGACACAATTACGCTTAATGCTTCAGACATCGTGCGTCATCTCGGTGTGACTGTGGATGCTTCACGAGTGACTGATATTTTACAGCGACTCGGCTGTAAGGTAGACGTTGGTGCAGCCTCGTGGTCAGTCGTTCCTCCTGTATTTCGTTTTGACATCGCTCGTGAAGTAGATCTTATCGAAGAAGTCGCCAGAATCTATGGCTACGATAAGATTCCATCGCGCTTACGCCCAATGACACCGCGCATTGCACGTAAGCTAGAAACGGAAGTTAACGAAGATACTTTGAGGAGCTTGCTAGTTGCCAAAGGATATCGTGAAGCGGTGACCTATAGTTTTGTGCCTGCTGACGTTGAGCAAATGCTAAGCCCTCAGCACAAGCCGATCAGGCTTGCAAATCCGATCTCGGAGGAGCTGGCAATAATGCGCAGTACTTTGTGGTCAGGTTTATTGCCAGCCTTGGCAAAGAATCTCAACCGTCAGCAATCACGCGTTAGATTGTTTGAAACGGGATTAAATTTTGTAAATAGTGATAGCGGTATACTTCAGCGCAAACAGCTAGCAGGCGTCATTACAGGGCCACGTAGTATTGAGTCCTGGCAAGAAAAAGCGACCGATGTTGATTTTTTTGATATCAAAGGTGATGTCGAGGCGTTACTAGCCGAAGCTACGCAAAACGCCTATGCGTTTGCCGCGGTGCAGCATCCCGCACTTCATCCGGGTCAAAGCGCTCAAATTACGATGGGAGATCGGCCCATAGGCTGGGTAGGGTCATTGCATCCGCGTCTGGAAAAAGCATTTGGTTTATCTCAGTCGGTATTTTTGTTCGAGTTGGATTTGGCTGGAGTATCCGAAAAGGCGTTACCAACTTATTCGAAGCTCTCTAAATTCCCTTCGATTCGTCGCGACATTGCTATAATTGTTGATCAGTCAGTCAGCGCATCAGCGATCTCGAAAGTCTTAGCAGGTTCAAAGATCAATGAATTAATTTCGCATCGAATATTTGATGTATATCAAGGCGATGGTGTCGAAGCTAAACAAAAAAGCCTTGCTTTAGGCTTGATTTTCCAAGACTTTTCGCGCACTCTAGAAGATGCTGATATTAATTCGCATGTCGAGGATATTGTACAGCTGCTGGAAAAACAAACAGGGGCAGTGTTGCGCTCATAGCGTAAACCCTGTTTCAGTAATCTCTATTCTCGTAGGTTAGGAGCAACACTAATGACATTGACCAAAGCCGAAATGGTCGAACATTTATTTGATGAGTTAGGTTTAAATAAACGTGAAGCCAAAGAGCTTGTTGAGATGTTTTTTGAGGAAGTACGAGGAGCGCTTGAGCGCGGTGAAGGAGTAAAGCTTTCAGGGTTCGGCAACTTTACTCTGCGTGATAAAAAGCAGCGTCCGGGGAGAAACCCGAAGTCTGGTGAAGCGATTCCGGTTAGTGCAAGGCGTGTGGTTACTTTTAGACCCGGGCAAAAACTCAAACAGCGGGTAGAGAATTATGCTGGAACCATCGAATAATCAGGAACTTCCACCGATACCGGGGAAGCGTTATTTCACCATCGGTGAAGTGAGCGAATTGTGTGGCGTAAAATCTCATGTGCTACGCTACTGGGAGCAAGAATTTCCTAATCTTAAGCCAATGAAGCGTCGAGGGAATCGACGTTATTATCAGAGGCAAGATGTATTATTAATTCGCCAGATCCGAAGCTTGCTTTATGAGCATGGCTACACCATCAGTGGTGCTCGCCAGAAGCTTAACGGTGAAGAAGCAGAAGATGATACCAACCAATCCAAACAGTTGATACGTCAGTATATCGTAGAGTTAGAAGACATCTTGAAGCTACTCAAGCAATAATCCAGCCCCAAGGGCTGTGTCTTGAGTAGATTAGTTAATCGACATAGAAGCCACACATTCATCAACAAGTAATTTAATTTCCTCATTTGAGAGTAGCTCTTTCTGCGTAATTGCCATATTACACTGCTCTCGTATCATAGTAGCCCTTTGGTTATCCACAGGGTCGCCTTCTGCTGAAAGGTGACCGCTGTTTCTATCGACACATTCACTAATCGATTGTTCAAGTTTTTCTTGTGGTACACCGATAGTTTCCGACAGAATCTGGCACTGAGAGACAACTTCCTCTATTGATAGCTCTGAGGACCCGAGTACTTTTGATTCCTCGCTAGTGCTTACTTCTTCGTCTATTAGCTCCGGTTTGAGGCCGCCGCTTCCTGATGATTCCGATCGACCAAGAATTTTGGTTCTGGCCGAGCTAGAGTTTTTCATCTCAGGCTCCGAGCTTAGTTTTATTTCGGCTGTATTCTTCGGCTCTGATTGGGAATTTATCCAGTCATACTTTATACCGAAGTAGACCGCGCTAAAAAAAACAATAATGGCGAGCAGTCCCGTCCAGAATAACCATTTAAGATTCATTCGAATTTTCCGCAACTCGTTTAAATACTAACGGCCAATCATTAGAGCAGAAAGTATGTTGTTTGACCAGTGCCCAAACTAACGATTAATCATATGCATGGGCTTGGTAGCGCTAAGCGTGGCTGAGGCGTTTGGTTGTGTTGCGTCGTCGCGCTCGGTGGTGATACTTACGATCCTGGTTCGTCTCTTTCGCATTGATCAGCAAGAATCCACAAACATTTTGCTTAATACGATTCAATGAATCAACGGTTCTTTTAATGCGTTCTGATTGGTTTTTCATGTTGCGTTCATCGGTAACAACCAGTGTTTTGGTCGCCAATGAGGATAGCACTAGGGTTTCCGCTAATCCTGAAGCTGGGGCAGAATCAATAATAACGAAGTCAAAGCGTTGAGAGGCCTGAGAAATCAAGTAGGCCATCTTTTCACTGCTCAACATTCGCATCGGATCATCTTTGTAATTACCAGCTGTAATTACGAACAAGTTGGTTATCGCTTTGATAGTTTGAGTGATTCCAACTAAATCAGTTTCATTACCCAGGTAGTCGGATAATCCTGTTGTATTAGGAATACCAATCTTTTTATGGATAGAGGGTAGTCTTAGGTCAGCATCGATGAGCAGAACGCGTAAGCCCATTTGTGCATAAGCGCAGGCAAGGTTACAGGCTGTGGTGCTTTTACCTTCACCCTCAAGAGCGCTGGTTATCAACATCACATGATCTTCTTCCTGACTGTCCTGGAAGCGCATATTTGCTGCGAATATACGGTAAGCCTCAGCAAATTGACTATTAGGGGCCATCTTGGAGGCCAGTGCAAGGTTACGCTTGGATGATCTATCAGGTTTAGGTATGGAGCCTAAGACAGATAACCCAGTGAATTTCTGTAGGTCATCTGTTGTCTTAATAGATTGGTCTAGTGAGTCTCTCAAGAAAGCGAAGCCGAGTCCTAATAATAAACCAGCTAAGGTTCCTACCATTATGTTTAATTTAGGGTTAGGGCGATATTTCTTGAGCGGTTCACGGGCAGGGTCAACGATAGTAATATTACTGGTATTCGCGTTAGCGCCTGCAGCAACGCCTACTTCTTCTAGTCGTTGAAGTATGCCATTGTAAAGTGATCCACTGGACTCGACATCGCGTTTAAGCGTATTGTACTCAGTGCTACTGCCCTGCAATGAATAGAGCTGTCGGTTAAAGCGATCTACTTCAGCTCTTAACTTGTCTTCCTGACGTTTTGCAGATTCATAATCTGACTTTAGTGAGTTATTGATTGTCCCTAATTCACGCTGAAGCTGCTGTTTTGCATCATTGACCTGCTGCTGTAAACGCTGCATGTCCGGGTAACCAGGTTTGAATAGTTTGAGCTTTTCTTGATATTCGCTTTCAAGTGCTACCAAGCGTCCTTTAAGACTGGTAATCACAGGGTTAGTGATGACAGTAGAGACGGTGCCGGTATTTTGCATCTCACGATAAATACTCTCTGCTGCAGTACGACGTATTTCTGCGTTGACTAAAGCTGAACTAAGGTTGTTAAGTTTTTGCACGTAACGGGTTTGGCCTTCATCTATATTTAGGATCCCGTTTTTATTCGAATACTTAACCAGCTTTTCTTCTGCATTTTGTAAGTTTACGCGAGCTTTCTCGAGCTCACCTTTCAAAAACTCTTTAGCATATTCACCTGTTTCACTTTTAGTGTCGATTTGCATCTGAATAAAGTTGTTTATGATGCTATTAACAGTTTCCTGAGCTTCTGTAGGGGAGGTTCCTTCATAAAATATTTGAACAAGATGCGTTTCATCAATTGCCTGAACTTGCAGTTTTTCGCTAAATAGACTGGTGATGTCTGTTTCAGGCTTTTCTTCGCCTCCTGCAACGCCGGTACCATCGTCAACCTCAAAATATTGGCCTAGATCAGGTAGTGCAAAAAAATCAAACAAAGGCTTAAGTTTTTCTGGTGGCTCACCTGCAGTACGTAAGCTTTGCTCAAGATTTTCCTGCTCAATTACCCTGAGTGCCAAAACACGGCTCTTAAGCATTTCATAGCGAGTGCGGAAAAAAGGATCCTGAAGCGAGTCGGTAGAATTGGATTTGGCTTCAGTTTGCCCGAAGCTGACAACCTGTGGCCCCTCACGTTCAATTTGTATGATTGCGTTTGCTAAGTATGAAGGTTTGGTGGCGAAGGTAAATAACAATGCAAACATTAAGGTGAACAATGTCGTAAAAAGAATTGTCCACTTACGCCTTCCCAGTATTGAAAAGATGTCACGTATAGATAACTCTTTCTCTGGCGCTGGGGCAGGAGGTGGAGCGTGCATAATAGTTGCAGTATAGGGCTGCACTACTTGCGGTATCCCACCTGTTTGATGTACCACCGGAACTGTTGACATGATGTAATCCCTGATTCTTTATTATCGTTTCGCTTAAGCGTGTGAAGTCCCGTAGTCTGGCCCACATGGTTTGCGAATTATTGTAGTAATCTGGTTGCTATGTTAAGAGTAACAGCTTTACACGTAAATGATTTCAAGATGAATGGGTGAGTAACCCGCTTTCTATCGACTAGGGGTCGAGAAAGTTGATTCTTAGCATAATGACACTTAATGGTGCAGAGTCTGATTTGAGTAACAAATCCTGTTTTGAGCCGGTGTTATCGAAACGGGCTTGTAACGAGAATGTTGCTGTTTTTACTCGGCCATCTCCAGCAGTCTGCAATGAGCCAGTTTGCTTGCCAAAGTTCTCTAGCCATACCTTGCTGACATTATCATCCTGATAACTTACTTTGACCTCGATGTTACAACCATTCGGGCAACGTGTTTGGCTTAGCTCATCATTGAGATTAAAACTAAATTGTGTTCCGGCACGAGCGGCATATTCATAGTCCACATTTCTTGGGAGGTAGAAACCTTGTCCCCAGCGTTTATCATTCGTTGATAGATTTATCCGCATGGCAGGCTGACTATCACTTTCTTCGCTAATCCATCGCCCAAAAGAGCGAAAGGCAGCTCCCCCAGAGGACTGACACTGGGTGTGATTTGGAAACTCTTTTAAACGAAAATTAGCGACATACCGCTCACCTAAGAGGATAAATGCATCCGGCGTATCAATGGGTTGCTTGCCTAAGGTTTTATCCAAATAGCGTAAGAAGTCCTGAGTTCGATAGAGTGGGTCATTGGCTTTTTGCATAGCTTCGCCATGGATTGTGATGTAATTCCTACGCATCTGTAGCGCTCTAAGAGAGCTTGCGAAGAATCGATGAGCTTGATTACTGACGCTACCATAGACATCCCTAACCCAGTAGTAGTCACCAAATTCTTCAAGTTCGGTACCCCAGTATCGATCGGCGTATCGCTTTGCGTAGTTTTCGTCCATATCGAGAGTGCAAGTGTTGTTAGTGGATGGTGACACACTCATTCCATAGATCTTATTGGTATATCTCATCCAGTGTTCAGCCTGGCCATCCCGGTTACCAATACCGCGACTCAACGCATAGTTGGCGATGCTGGCCATTCTGGCATTATATGGGTTGGCAATATCCTGCCAGGAAAACATATCGAAGTTATTAAATACTAACTTGGAGGTGTTTCCACCAAATTCATCGGCATACATGTCAATGATCCGCTTAGTCGAACTTTCCAGTAATTCAGGTGTTAAGCCATATTGGTCACGGGCATCTCTCAGTTCGTCAGGTTTAAGATTAAATTCTCCCCAGCCATCTTTTTGGGAAAACTTACTACAGTCAACACGATACTGACCATCTGAAATGCCAATTTGCACGCCAATGATTTGTGGGTATTGGTTAACCAGTTTAGCGACTTCCCGGATGTAAGGTTCTAGCGTTTCTATATACCGATCTTCCCAGAAAATCAGGGTCCCTCTCTGTGTGACTCCTAACCGCTGCAGAGCCCATTTCGGTGCCTCACATTTTCCATAGGTCTCAAGTCTGAGCAACACATGCTGCTGGGGGCGATTTCGAAGCTGCCCTTCTAGTTCATTGAAATCAAATACATTTCTTTGCGGATTAGTTTTATCCCACCGAACCATGTGAAAGTCTGCCCGGATATACTCGTCAGAACCTCTTGTTTCTGATATTAAGCCACCTAGCCTACTACGTTGCGAGTATGTTGGTAGGCGCCAATCTAAACCCTGAACCACTTCGACTGAAGTACTTGGACCTGGCGTTGATTTTTTTAAGTCTTTTGTATTGTTATTATCTGGCTGCTGCTCTAATGCTTGTTTGGTCGCTTTATTTTTGGGTATAGTGCCGGGAGATCTGGCTCTTTCTGGCGGCTTACCAAAAATGCTGTCGGATAACTGTTCATAAACTGTGTTTGGCAGTAGAAGCGAAACAACGATAAGTGCAACAAAAATGCATGAGAATAAAATAAAGAGTAATTTTTTAATTTTTTTCATATCTGACATTTTTGTTAGAATTTATGAAAGTAAATTTAATCATTATCACCTTAGAGATGTCAGCTCAGCCAAACCAATGGTTGGTATTTCACGATAACGGGTCTGTGAAAGCACCATCCTTCCGGAATATTGCATACTCTATCTAGTGCAATAAGTCCCAAGCTGGACTCTAGGGTAAAGTCAGCAATCGGTGACTTACATCTGTGTAAAATAACAATGATAAACACAATTCCGACTAGCGCATATCCTTCGCAACCTTCAACTTCAGGTCGCCCGAGGATGGGTGTGGTTCACAAGGCGACCTGGTACCTTTTACTCCTTATGATTTTCCTAATCCCATGGGGAGAAGGTGTATACGATGGACTCGCAAAATTTGTCGCGATGCCAACGCTGGGCTTAAGTCTGGTCATGCTGGTGCTGGAAGGAACCCATAGAAATTACACGTTATTTAATCTATTTGCTGTCATGTTGGGTGTTTGGTACTTGGTTGGTATTTGGTGGTCTCCAACACCTGAATACTCGACTAAAATTTTACAGACTTACATCATGCTCATTATGATGTCTTTGATGTTTACCTACCTTATTAACGATGAGTATAAATTCCGTTGGGCCTACCAAGTTTATGTTGCAGGCTGTTTAATGGCGACAGGTATCATTGTTTATAATTGGCTTAATGGTATTGAAGGTCCTTACTATGAACGTTATACGGTCGAACACATCGAAACGGATAATATGGCCATCTTGCTGGCATTCGGAATCCCTATGGCTGTTTGGCTCTATACTCAGGCAAATAGTTGGATAATTAAGCTGGGTAATGTTGGGGCAATACCGGTCATCTTTTATGGTATCTTTCTCACCGGAACGCGAACAGGCTTGGTATGTGGCAGCATCGGGATTGCGTATTTGGCGTTTACGCAGCGCAAAGCCTCTTTCAATTTAAAGATAATTTATACTGGAATTGTCATAGGTGCAGCAGTTGCTGTTGTAAGTCTTGCTCCAAAATCATCTGTAGAACGTATCTTTTCAATCTTTGCAGCTGTAGAGTCTGGTGACTTGAATTACCGGACTGTGATATGGCAGCATACGATGAGCGTCTGGGCAGACAACCCGATATTGGGTGGGGGCACTGGTTCGCTTGGGCATACTCTAAACCCTTACTATGTGAATTTCGAATGGGCGCATAACTCATACATACAGATACTGGGTGAAAATGGCCTAATTGGTTTAGCTATCTACCTAATGATGATTGGCAGTCTGCTTTATTACGCGCTTAAATGCCAAGTTGAAACTAAATTTTTCTTACTGACTCTGTGGTTTACAATCTTTATTTCACAGATGACCTTGCACTCCCAAAATTTAAAAGAAGTATGGTTTGTATGGTCAGTCATCGGAGTACACGGATATTACTACTCTAAAAAAACAGCAAGGCAGCGACAATTAACCGCACGTTCTACCTAGAGTATTAATCATGTTATTCAAAAATAGCGGTATTTATGTACTCGCTAAAGTCGTGCCTGGCATCATGGCTTTTGTTGCTTTATCGATATACACCCATCTGCTAACGCCTCAGGAATATGGTGTTTATACGCTGTTATTTTCGGCCGCATTATTTTTACACAGCGCTTTATTTAATTGGTTGCCAGTTGGCATGATGCGCTTTTGGCCTGGCGGCACTTACAGTGCTCAAGCGTTTATTTCGACACTGGGTGTTTTATATTTACGTCTATTCATACCAATTGCAGTTGTAGGAATATTCTTATTCTGGTTCTTCGGCGAACGTTATTACTCGCAGATTTCAGCAGGCTTTTTAATGCTTATGGGCTTAGCAGTATTAATGATTGCTCAACAGTTGCAGTCAGCGCAAATGTTGCCGGGCCGTTATGCGCTATTGACCATTTGTTATGCCATATTGGCACTGTCTTTCGGCTCAGCCATGGCCTACTTTGGATTTGGCCCTATTGGTGTGATTTTAGGCATTGCTCTGGGCATGTTAGTTCCGGCAATTCTCATTAGTGCCAGAAGTTGGGCTTTATTTGATAGGTCGTTATACACACCCGAGCTAACTCAAAAACTTCTGATTTATGGTACACCGCTGGCGGCTTCGTTCTTCCTTGATGAAGTTGCCAATTTATCGGATCGTTATATGCTAGCTTTGTTGGTCGATGAAGCAGAAGCGGGTAAG
>CALAJG010000044.1 GCA_937923375.1 uncultured Leucothrix sp. | reverse complement strand
GTGAGTATCTGAAATGGATTGGGTGCTATGGTCATTTCTAAAGCGTGGTGCTCGGCTGCCCAAGCGATCTCAAAGCCACCCTGATCAGCCATTTGCACCATTTCAAGTGTATGCTTGGCGACATCCTGCATGTCGCTGCTGTCATCCATACGCTCAAGATTAATGGCAAGTTGGAATTTCATACTTTATCTCCCATTTGTCGGTAAGCTCCGTCAAAATAAAGCAACGGATCAGGCGTGCCCGCTTTTACTGACTTGACCCGACCTATAAATATGGTGTGTGTACCTGAGTTAACTGCGTCTTTGATTTCACAGCAAAATGCCGTGCTGCCGCTAAGTATAGGGGGCTCCCCATAACTAGTTTCCAGAGGAATACCCTCAAAGCGGTCGGTGACTGTATCGTCATGGCGTCCGGCAAAACGATCTGATGCAAATTGGTTACTTGTGGGTAATACATTCACACAAAAACGGCCGTTTTCCGCGACTGTCTCAGCGATACGGCTGTCGCCATGCAGGCAAACTAACACTGTCGGTGGATCTGCTGAGACAGAACAGAACGCGCTGACCGTGCCGCCGTGCCGACCGGCTTTGCCTTCGGTGGTAACCACTGTCACGCTATTCGCAACTGCCCGCATAGCGCTAAGAAAGTCACCGCGGTCAACAGCATCGTTTATCTCGCTTATTGTGACGGCTTGATTATTAGTTGCCTTCGTCATTGCAGTTCCATTCTACTTTAGGTGTATGAGCAATTTTGCAGTAGGTTAAGCTATCTGGAAAGCGAAATATTTTGTATCATAAATTCGAATAAACCGAATTGATTGTATCTTTATGAATTTATCTGCATTAAAAACATTCCTGACCATTGTTGAAACGGGAAGCTTAGTGAATGCATCGGAGCGGTTGTTCGTTAGTCAATCGACCGTTACGTCGCGTTTACAAAGCTTAGAAGCAGACATCGGCCAATCTTTGTTTCATCGTAAAAAGTCGGGGGTAACGCTGACGGCAGCGGGTACTAAGTTTAAGCGTTATGCTGAAGCGATGATCGATCTGTGGAATCAGGCTCAGCAGGAGACATCACTACCGGTTGGCGTCAGCTCAGTGTGCAATCTTGGCTGCCATTATGATTTATGGCCGGGTATAGGTCGAAAGCTGAGTAGAAACTTGCATAAGGATTATCCAAAAATGGCGCTATCATTTATGCCGGGTCAGCATGATCAGTTAGATAAATGGTTAGCCACAGGTCTAATTGACGCAGCGCTAACGTATCGGCCGGTATCTCAACAACACCAAACCATTCATACATTGGGTACAGAGCAGTTAATTTTGGTGGCAACCAAACCTAATAACCCGATGCGTTTTGACCCAAGCTATATCTATTTTGATGCAGGTCAGGATTTTGGTCGAAAACATGCCGCCGCTTACACTGATGCAGGCATTGCTAAAGTCAGCTTTAGCTGTGCGGTTTGGGCTTTGGATTATTTGCTGGACCAAGGGGGATCTGTATATTTGCCAGAATATTTGGTCATGCATCTAATACAAGACGAAAAGTTATACAGAGTAGAGTCAGCTCCAACGTTTAGCCGTACTGCTTATCTTATCACCAATGATCTGGCGTCAACGGAGTGGGGTTGGTTGCACCATTTGTCGAAACTAACTGCGCAGGATTAAATTATCGCTTAAAGATGTTTTATAATTAAGCTATCCTAGGCGCACTTTCAGGGGATTATTAAATTATGATAAGAAAAAAAATCATCCAAAACAGTACATTCGGGCTCTTTCTGCTTATTGGACTTCAATCTATCGCTGCTGCGGAATATCGCTGCGGTTGGCTCGACAATCCAGCACCGGGACAATATCAATTTACCGATAAGCAGGCTACCTGGACAATAATGCAGCGGGGGGGATATCAGCTGCCAGCGGTTTCCATGAGAAACCTTCCGGCACAACAGCCAAATGAGTTTGTCCGTACTAATGGTAGCTATGGTTATTCTTGCAGTTGTATGAGTGTTACAACGGATGTTCGAAGCAAACGAATTACCTCGATTGTGCATAAAGGTAAGCAAGTCTTATTGAAACGTTGCCTGGAAGATAAAAGCATTGCTGATCGCCAACATGCAACCTTACGTTTTCCCGGACCACCTTTGAGTCGTCCCAGCAGTAGAAATATTGCAAGTGTGGTACCTCGCCCCTCCGGCTCATACACAGATACGCCAGTTATAGCGGGCCGATCAAATGCAGCATCGGATGGTTACTATGATGAGCCTAAGGTATCTGCCCGTGCCAGAACGACCCAGCGTCGTAAGGCCTCTAAAGGACGCACTAAGTCACATTACATACAGGTGATTGTCACTTCGATTCCGGAAAAAGCGAAACGTTTTAGAAATAGCTTTGCTAAGGCGGGTTTTAAGACCGTTATCAATGGCGTTAAAGTCAAGGGAAAACTGTTACATAAAGTAAAAGTCGGGCCGTATCCAAGTAGACGTGCAGCACTCAAGAGCCAGATTAAATTACGTAAGTCATTTAAGAAAAACATGGGTGTTCAGAAAAGTATTATTGTTGGTTAAGAGCCTATGAGCCTAGTGATTGCTGATGATAAGAAGAGCTTAAGCCTTGACTTAGGCACAGGAATCGCTAGGTTTCATGCCTTCTGGCTACGCGATAATTCACTACACCCCGACACAAAATCTACTAGCAACGGGCAGCGGCTAATTACGCTGCTGGATCAGCCTGCGGACATCACGATTGAATCCGCTGAGTTGAGTGATAGAAACGGCTTGAAACTGGTGTTTTCTGATGGGTCAATCGTTCATGATTTTTCTTTAAGTTGGTTGGTTGAGCATTCTTATGACCAAGCAAAGCCCGAAACGAAGGGTTGGGTTAACGAACAAACAAGATTGTGGGGTGCCGAGTTAAATCACTCCCCACCATCAGCTGCTTACAACGCCGTTCGGGATGATAAGCAAAGCCTGAAACAATGGCTTCAGGATATCCGTTACTACGGTTTTGCCTTACTAACGGAACTGCCCGACCATCCTGAAGCGTTTCTGGAGGTGGTCGATTGGTTTGGCTACCTGCGTGAGACCAATTACGGTCGTTATTTTGAAGTTCGCTCTGAAGTTAATCCAGTAAACCTAGCCTATACTTCACAAGGTCTGCAGGCGCATACAGATAATCCATATCGAGACCCTGTGCCAACTTTGCAGATTCTTGCGTGCCTTGAGAACAGTACCGATGGCGGCGAGTCAATTGTCATCGATGGCTTTAACGCCGCCACTCAACTGCAACAAGAAAACCCTGAACATTTCGAGTTGTTAAGCCGTTATTGTGCTCGCTTTAAGTATGCAGGGGAGTCAGGTGTAGTCCTCAGCAGTAAGCGCCCGATGATTGAATTAAATGCAGATGGTGAATTGTTAGCGGTTCGTTTTAACAATCGCTCAGCAGCACCTTTTGTAGATATCCCTTTTGATAAAATGACTGCATACTATGAGGCCTACCGGCACTTCTCAGAGATACTTGAGCGTGAAGAAAGCTGTGTTTCATTCAAACTAGAGGCAGGCCAATTATTCATTGTTAATAACCTTAGGGTGATGCATTCCAGAACGGCATTTTCTGGTGCCGGCAAGCGCTGGTTGAGAGGCTGTTATCCAGACATCGATGGGCTGCTATCGACCTTGGCGAGCCTTGAGGCAGAAGAGACTTTATGAATCAAACGGATAAAATAACAGAGATCTACGCTGGAAATATCGTTGAATTCATCGCAGATATTTTTGAGCGCAAAGGGTCGGATTCTTATCTTGGCGAGTCTGTCACCATGTCCCAACACATGCTTCAAGGTGCCTTGCAGGCTGAGACCAGCGGTGCTGATGATGAAATCATTGCCGCTGCCTTACTGCACGATATCGGTCACTATACGAGTGAATTTCCGGCGGATATGGTGAAGGGTGGTCAGGACAATTATCATGAAGACGCGGGTGCGCAAATTCTCAGTGGCTATTTCTCTGAGCGGATTATTGCCTGTGTAAGGTATCACGTGCCAGCAAAGCGCTATCTGTGCGTGATTGATCAGAAATATTATGACGCCCTCTCGGATGCATCTAAGCAAACGCTCGCGCTACAAGGCGGCCTGATGAGCTCTGAAGAAATGCGGGAGTTTTCCAAAATGCCCTATTTGGATGACATTCTGCAAGTACGTCGCTGGGATGATCTGGCAAAAGATCCCTTGCTAAAGACGCCTCCTTTTTCATATTATCAACCGATACTTGAACGTTTGGTAAAGACGAAACAAGCGTAGCCGATAGTTAGAAAGGAGATCATTATGGACACCGTTAGCTTTACAGAAATGAAGCATGGCACTCACGCTGATTATGCAATGCTGCATGAAATGGAGGCATCTTACTTTGAAGGTACAGCCAGACGTTTGATGAGTGAAATGGCGCGTCAGGGTGAAGAGACTATCGCAGGCTATAAAGTTACCCGCTTGGAACACGCCTTACAGTCAGCGACGACCGCTTGGCGCGATGGCGTCGATGTCGACTGGATCGTTGCGGCACTGCTGCATGATATCGGCGACGGTTTAGCACCACAAAACCACGACAAAATGGCCGCCGAAATATTGCGTCCGTTTGTTCGTGAAGAAGTCACTTGGGTGATTGAGCAGCACGGGGCATTTCAGATGGTTTATTACGCGCAGCACTACGAAGGCTGGAACCAGTTTGAGCGAGAGAAATATGCAGATAGCCCCTACTACCAGTCTTGTGTAGATTTCTGTGAATACTGGGATCAGGGATGTTTTGATCCGGCTTATGATAGAAAACCACTCGAGTTCTTCAGGCCAATGGTTGAAGAGGTGTTTGCACGAAAAGCTTACGCACCTGAGAATATTCAAGTAGGGGTTGTTGCAGGATTAGGAAGGAAAACGGCGTCAGCGGCTTAGTCAGCGAATCTGGAATAGTTGTGGTGATCGTCTCTGTCTTTCACTCTGAAAGTGATTGTAAGAAACTCACCAAATCGGCTACTTCCTGACTGGACAAATTCAAGGGCTTAAGAATAGCCTCACCGTCCGCGTGAAGCCGTTCTATGTTGATGTCTGAGTAGTGATTGACAACATCTTCCAGAGTTTCAAGCGATCCATCATGCATATAGGGTGCAGTGTTTGCGACGTTGCGCAAGCCAGGCACTCGGAAAATTCCAAAATTTGAGTGCTGTCTAGCTACTTTCTTAACCGCCCAAGCACCTTTTTTTTTCAGGTCATCGTTGTAATCAGAGGCTAAGGTAAAAGGCGATTTTTTTAAATCAATAATCCCCTGATGACGACCCTTGTCGACAACGCCGGGACGTATAAAGTAGGGGACGCCCGCATCGTGAAACTCACCGTTGCTAAACAACGGGCCAGAATGACAAAGGCTGCAATTGCCTTTGCCTAAGAATATCGACAGGCCACGCTGTGCGGATTCTGGATACTGCGTCGCATTGGTCCAGTTTTTGTTAGCAACCGCTTCACGAAACTTATCAAAAGACGTTTTTTTGGTAATCAATGTTTCTTGGTAAGCAGCGAGTGCCTTAGCGATATTCACCAGTACTAAGTCATCATCATGCGCTGATATTTCGCCAAAAAAGTGTTGATAGGACCTTAAAAACGTAGATTCTCGTATAACTTTTCTGAGCGCCTGTTTGGGCAGTTTCATTTCCTGAGTGCTGACAATGGGTCGCATAGACTGCGCCCATAAATTATCATTACTGCCATCCCAGCCGAACCAACGGTTAAATCTTACATTGAAAAGACTCAGGGTGTTTCGATCCAACTCCAATAGGCCATTTTTGATTACGCGCCCACTGGCAAAGGCGTCTTCAGGTGCATGACAGGAAACGCAGCTTGTCGCGTTATCGCCTGATAATCGTGTACTAAAAAACAGCCGTCTGCCAAATTCAATCGCTTCAGCATTTCCTGAGAGCCGATTGCTGGGGTCTGGCTTGATAACGGGCGGCCAAGGGCCATGCGCTTGTAGTTGTGACAGCTGTGATTGAGTAAGCAATAACGTATTGTCAGCAAGTACCGGAGTTACTAACAACAGCTCTGCTAGCAATCCACACAGCAGCAAACGAAGCAATCTCATCAATTAATCACAACCGTTTTTGTATAGTGCGTCACCTCATCGTTCTGATAGGTAGACACCGTAATTTCCCATTCACCGGGCATGTGAAATACAAAGTCAGAAATATCATAGCGATTGGAATCTTCGTCAAACGTAACCGTGGGTGTGTAGTTCATGCCGTGTTGATGAGCAGGCATGATGGCATTAGCCGTGACACGGTCAGGCATGCTATTTTTCTCATCGCAAAGAGAGAATGTGAAAGAAAATGGCTCTCCCAGTTGTATAGTTTCAACATTCAGTTCGATTGCTGCTGGTTTCTCACAGGGCTTATCGACAAAGCTTAAGCCTTCAGCAGCCACATAAATCATAAAGAATACACCGGTTAAATAAACGCTAAGTTTCATCGTGAGATCCGCTATTTTAACGACAACATTGTTTGGGCGTTTTCAAACGCAATCTTTTTGGCGATATCAGCCGGTAGGTCTTTCAACCAGCCGCGTGTATATTCTGCGTGATCACTTATGTAATACCAACGCTCCGGTGCAAAGGTATCAGTGCCGACCATAAAACGGTCCGGAAATTCCTCAAAGGCGGCGCGCCATTCGGGTGGTACTTTGCCGCCACTGGCCTGATCGTTTCTGAATGCCAGATCACTCCAAAGGTTTTTGTGTTTGCGTAACATGGCACGAACTTCATCCGGGCGGTCAAATCCTGAGTGTGCCCATAGTACACGCGCTTCTGGAAACGTCTCAAAAATACGGTTGATCGCATCGGCGTCAGAGTGTGCGTGCAGCAACAAATCATATTGTTTAGCTAACGCTATGATCCGCTGTAAAACTGGCGTTTCGATGTCATCACCATAGGCATGAAATTCACCCAACGCTTTGTAAGTATACTTAGCCAGACGCCCTTCAACATAATCTATGACGGTAGGGTCATGCATCCAGGTAGAAATCTCGCCGCGACGCCGGTAGGGGCGCAAGGCGGGAACTACGATGTCGGGTGCGGCTTTAAAAATCTTTTGCGTGCCATCATCATCCGAGCTCGAAATTAACGCTTTCTTTAGTCCTGCCTTCCGTAACAAAGAAGCAGCTTCTGCCGGTGGCACCTGAATCACAGCATCATGACTGTAGTGGATGTGAGCATCGAAAATAGGCAACTTTTCTGCATTGCAAATTGGGGAGAGCATGCTCAGAAATAATAAGGATAAGTATTTCATATCGTACCTGTGGTCTGTGTTGGCATGACTATATACTAGCCTAGAATTTGTCGCTAATTGTGCAAATACGGTGAATTTACATTTTCCTTACAGATGGAAGCCAGAACAATTATGAAACAAACTTCGCTTCCACCGATATGGCTGCTAATGATGATTACGTTGGCCAGCCCCTTTGCGATGAATGTGTTTAATCCTGCGATGCCGGATGTGGTTCGCGCCTTTGGCAGCCGCATTGATATTGTGCAGCTGACACTGACGCTTTACTTATTTACGCTGGGCTTCTCACAGCTACTCTGCGGTGCGTTATCAGATCGTTACGGGCGTCATTCTTTGATGCTGATTGGCATGCTGATTAATCTCATAGGAAGCTTACTCGCTGCAGTCGCTTGGGATGTTTCAGTACTAATTGTGGCGCGAGTTTTGCAGGCATTGGGTGGTGGGGCAACCCTAATCTTGGTTCGCACCATGATTCTGGATGCGACAGAAAGTAGTGAGGCAGGGCGTTTACTTAGCTACATCTACATGTCGGTTGCCGTCGCTCAAACCATCGCACCTACTGTGGGTGGTTATCTAAATTATTATTTTGACTGGCGGTACATCTTCTATTTTTCGTTTGTGCTTAATTTGATAATTACGTTGGTGATGCTGCGAAAACTGGGTGAGTCTACCTTTGTGCGGGATGCTGTTCCGTTCAGTGTGAAAGGCTTAATAAAAAAGTATCTAACGATTTTAAAGTCACGGGTGTACCTTGGTTATGCACTAACCGCAGGCTTAATCACCAGTGCCTATTTGAGCTTTGCATCAATCATGCCGTATATTTTTATTGATGAATT
>CALAJG010000043.1 GCA_937923375.1 uncultured Leucothrix sp. | reverse complement strand
CACGTGACCCATATGCAGCTTACCGCTAGGGTACGGGAACATGGAGAGACAATAATATTTCTCTTTGCCCTCATCTTCCGTGACGGTAAAGGAATCATTCTCATCCCAATAGGATTGAACCGCAGCTTCTACGGTGGCGTGGTCGTATTGTTCCTGCATAAGACTGTACTGCTGTATTCTGTAGAGAAAGGAAGGATACCGAGGATTAATCTTGTCTGCTAGTGATGAATGCTGGTTAATTTGGATATTTGTTATCTATTAGGGTTATTTACACTGTGACAAACCGTATGCTAAAAATGATGAACGATTAGAGGAGATAAATTTAGTGTGAGATTCATTGCTTACAGACCTTTGCACTTATTCTTTTGCTTCGCGATTATTTGCGCGACGCAAACCTCTCCCCTGTTAGCCTCAGAATTATCTCAACAAGCCTCTCCTTACTTACGCGCTCATGCCGATGATGCGGTTGCCTGGCGTGCCTTTGACCATAGCGCCTTTGAAGATGCTAAGCGGCTAGACAAACCCATTTTGTTAACCAGTGGTTATTTGTCCTGCTACTGGTGTCATCGCATGGCGGAAGATAGTTTCCGACAGAAATCGGTTGGCACCGTTATAAATAAACGCTTTATTCCCATTCTGTTAGATCGTGAGCTGGAACCTGAAGTCGACGCCTATTTACAAGCATTTATGACACAGCAGCGAGGCTTTGGCGGTTGGCCGCTAACGGTGATTCTGACGCCGGAGGGGTCACTAATCGCAGGCTTCAGCTATCAGCCTGCCGAGACAGTGCTTAAGGCCCTTGATAGCTTTGACACAAGCTGGACCACTCAGCGAGAGGCTGTAGAGGCTGGAGCGAAATCAAAAGTTTCTCGCCTCAGGTCATCTATGTCCTCTAAGGAAAGTTCACGATCTGTCAATATTAAGGCGCTTCTCACTAACTTTCTGCAGCAAACCGTGCGCATTGCAGATAATGACTTAGGGGGCTTTGGGCAGACTGAAAAATTCCCATTTGCGCCCCAACTTGCCAGCTTATTAACACTAGACAGCGTTCAGCAAGACCCGCAGCTGCGTACTTTTTTAGAAACCACGCTAGAGGCAATGCTGGGGGGTGGCTTGCGAGATCATGTTGGCGGTGGATTCTTTCGATACAGCGATACCCGAGAATGGTCAGCCCCACATTTTGAGCAAATGCTCTATACCCAAGCGCTGCTGGCGCCCATATTGCTGCAGGCGGGAAAGCAATGGGGAAAACCTGCATACATTGATGCCAGTCGTGAAGTGCTGCTAGGTATGATCAGGTTTTTTCAGCGTGATGATGGACTGTTCAGAGCGGCTTTATCAGCCGTGAGCAAGCAAGGGAGTGCCGGAGGTTACTACCTTTGGACTGAAAAGAAGTTACGTCAGCTGCTGGGTCAGCAATTCGCCTCAATCTATCTCCTGCCGTTAGGTGGCCAGTCCCAATACCTTCCCTTGATACAAGCCAGTGGTAAAGACCGCCTAAAGTTAAGAACGCGTTTATTGGAATCTCGTGCCACACGTCAGCTAAAAACGGATGAAAAAGCATTGCTAGGTTGGAACGGTTTGGCGTTGTCCGCACTGGCCCAAGGAATAGCGCTCAGCCCTGATATACGACCTGCTGGTGAGCGACTGTTCAAGCGACTGTTGCCGTTAATTCAAGAAAACAATCTTCCCCGATTGATTGATAACGAAACGGCTGGCGCCGCCCAACTGGCCGACCAGGTTTATCTAGCGCTTGGGCTTTATGACTGGGCGCAAGCCACTAAAGATGCAGCGACATTAACGCAGTTAGTATCTCTGCTAAATAACCTCTTTAAGCGATACTACCTTGAGGGAGCTTGGCAAGCAGCGACCGATAAGCCACTGCTTGGCAAACTGCGCAGCCCCGCTTTGGTCGATAACGAATTGCCGTCACCCACCGGGATTTGGTTGCACCTAGCAAGCCAACTGGCCAATAACACTGCGCTAGCCCAAAGTACTGACAACCAGAAAGCATTGACCGCTTTGAGATCCTCGTTAAAAACAGTTAGTGAACAACTGCCAGACGCTCTGGAAGATAATGCCTTTTTCCATGGAACAACGTTGAGCGCCTTGCTCAAACTCACCATTCAACAAAAACGCCAACAGGAAGCCCTGAAGTGACTCCATCCAACAACGATTTATCCTATAGAACTGATAGCCATAAACCCTTTTATGGCTGGCTGATATTGTTTGGACTGATGGTGTTTGGGGCTTTTCTTTTGTGGTGGCACAGCCTTTGGCACATTGTATTCACTCAGGATCAGACCTACCTATCGGCGATTATAGTCGTGTTATTTTTGCTGACGACGCTTTACCTCGGGCGATGTGCCTGGAGGATTTCACAGGAACAGCGCCTTGCTGAAAACTTACTAGACGCATCCTCTGAAACCGCGGCAAATACTAGCTGGGCCAACGATTATTTGCAGCTACTGGGGCAGAGCCAGAAACAAGCCGATGGCGGTCAGCGTCTGGCCAAGTCATTACAGGCAAGATTGATTGAGCAAGTGCATGGCGGCCACAGCTCCGGTTGGTTTTTATCCGACATTTTATTGCGTTTAGGGTTAATGGGCACGGTGATCGGCTTTGTATTGATGCTCAGCTCAGTGGTGGGTTTGCAGGCAGAAGGGATCAGCGCGCTTAAGCAGTTACTGACTAGCATGAGTGGCGGTATGCAGGTCGCCTTGCTAACCACGCTGACTGGCCTCTGCTCTGCGATGCTAGTCAGCATGCAATGCCATTGGCTGGACCGCTGTGCCGATCAATTAGTCAGTCGCATTATTGAAATCAGCGCGATGCAAGCGCCATTTAACGCTACCGAGGCTGCTTAATGGCGGGCCTTTACCAACGACATCGAGCGAGACAAGCAACCGATCCCTTTATTGATTTGCTGTTTAATACCCTGCTGGGTTTTAGCTTTATGTTTCTGATTAGTCTGGTGTTTATTAACCCTGACGCCGATCAGGCTAAAGTCGATAAACAAGCGGAGTATGTAATTACCATTAATTGGGACAAGCGCTTGGCCGATGATATTGATCTTTGGGTGTATGCGCCAAGCGGCCACACAGTTTCTTATTTGCAAAAAGAAGCGGGATGGCTGCATCTTGACCGTGATGATCGAGGCGAAGTGAATGACAAACTCATGATCAACGGCCGCGAAGTCGTGCACGCGGTAAACGAGGAGATTGTGACGATCCGCAACCGCCATCCCGGTGAGTATATCGTCAATGTCTACTACTACACCGCCGATGCTAACTCCCCCAAAAAAATCCCGGTGCAGGTTAAAGTCGACAGAATCAATCCGCGCTTTAAAACGGTCTATGTAAATCAGCTTGAGCTAACAGCCCAAGACCAAGAGCTAACCGCCGTCCGCTTTACACTCAACAAGGCGGGTGACGCTTCAGATTTTAATGAGCTACCCAAGCAACTCACTCCTTACGGCTTAGATCACATGCCTGAAGACATACCGGAAAGCGTATGGACAAAATAAATTTTGATTTGCCGCTAGCGCTGGGTTACGCGCTTCCCGTCGCGCTGCTAGTTTGGATTTGGTTATCGAGTAAAACCGGCATCCGCCTCAAACTCTTGGTTACGCTTTGCTTGCCTCTGCTCTATGGGGCACATTGGTTTGGCTTGCAAAACCTGCGTGGCTGGCCTGCCTATCAAACGTTGCCCAACCAATTCCAATTACTCGCCGCTGACGTTGTAGAACCTGAGCCTGCTAGCAACCATGCGGGTAAGATTAATCTTTGGGTGCGTCTGACCGAAGCGGGCGAGCCACGCGCCTATTCGCTACCCTACACGCGCAAACTGCACCAGATGCTGTTCGACACTAAGCAGCGAATGCAGGCGGGTCAGACTCAGGTGGGGCGGCTGTACGACTCCAGCAGTAATCGAGGTGCAGACATCGGCAATAATCAGAAACTAGAGTTTCAAAATGCTACCCGAGCGTCGTTACCACCTAAATAGCCCTGGGTTGCGTTAGTCGGTCTATTAATATCCTCTCTCTCCCTATTAGTTTAAAATGAACGTCAATTTTACAGTCACGAGATTTATCCATGGACATGCAGGCCACTACCCTTTCTAGCTTCATCATCGACGAGCAACGCAAACTCGGCAATCCTGCAGACGGCGAGTTTGGTGGATTGATCAATGATATTGCGATCGCCTGCAAAGGGATTGCGGCACTAGTGGGTAAAGGTGCATTAGCCGGGGTCTTAGGCGTGGCGGGCAGTGAAAATGCCATGGGTGACGCGCAAAAGAAAATGGATCTGATCGCCAATGATTTGTTTATCGATGCGCTGCAAAATAACGGTCATTGCGCAGGCATGGCTTCCGAAGAGCTGGACGAAGTCCTTACCCTACCGGCAGGCAAGATTCGCGGGAACTACTTGGTGTCGTTTGACCCTTTAGATGGCTCGTCCAACATGGATATTAATATCGATGTCGGTGCTATTTTCTCGATAATGAAAGCCCCTGAGAATGGCGCAGAACCCGTTGCTGCTGATTTTGCACGACCGGGTGTTGAACAAGTGGCGGCAGGTTACTGCTTGTATGGCCCTGCCAGTATGTTTGTGCTGACTACCGGCGCGGGCGTCAATGGCTTCACTTTAGATACCAGTATTGGCGAATTCATCCTGACCCATCCTGACATGAATATCCCCGAAAACACCAATGAGTTTGCGATTAATGCATCGAACCAGCGTCATTGGGAACCTGCGATTCAGCGATACATTGCGGATTGCCAAGCCGGTGAAACGGGCGTGTTAAACAAGAATTACAACATGCGCTGGGTGGCGGCCATGGTGGGCGAGATTCATCGAATTTTGTGCCGTGGCGGGTTGTTTCTTTATCCTATCGATGAAAGAAACCGCGAGGCTGGCGGCAAGTTACGTCTTCTCTATGAGGGAAACCCGATGGCCATGTTAGTTGAGCAAGCCGGTGGTGCGGCCTCGACCGGCTATGAACGCATTATGGAAGTGATGCCAAATGGAGATCCGCATCAGCGTGTTGCTGTCATCATGGGATCAAAACAAGAGGTTGAGACTGTTCTTGCTTATCATTCCGAATGATAAGCTAGCAGTTATAGCAATTTAGTTTTCTTTACCTGCTATCACCTCATTGCTCGGACTGAACGCATCCATCAGATACTGGATCATTGACCAAACGGTCAATACCGTGGCGACGGCTAATAAAAACAGCCCGATTTCATGCATTGGCAAGCCAAATAATGGCTTGTCATAAAGCAGACAGATCAGCGATGTCATTTGCGCGGCGGTCTTAAATTTCCCAACCTGACCCACGGCCACTTTGCTGCGTTGGCCGATTTCAGCCATCCACTCACGCAATGCGGATATCAACAGTTCACGGCACAAAATAATCGCTGCTGCAATGGTTACCCATGGATTCGCCTGCGCTTCAACCACCAATATTAGCGCGACTGCCACCATCAGCTTGTCCGCTACCGGATCAAGAAACGCACCAAAACGCGACTCCTGGCCCCAGCGCCTAGCCAGATAACCATCCGCCCAATCGGTGAAACCCGCCATGCCAAATACAAAGGCGGTCATGAAAGGATAGTCGAAGTAGTGCAACGCAATCAAAAAGGGAATAGCAACAATCCTAAGATAGGTCAGCATGATCGGAATGTTTAGTATCATTGTGTTTCCATTTAAGGGTTTTATTAACAACTTTTTAACCGTCACGGACCATTATGAACCGTTAAAGCGATCATAAATTTTTTCAGCCAAGGCTCGGCTTATTCCATTGACCTTGGATAACTCTTCTACACTCGCTCGGGTGATCGCTCTTAAGCCACCAAACTGCTTCAACAATTGCTGGCGACGCTTCGGACCGAGCCCTTCTATTCCCTCTAAAGGCGATGAGGTTCGCGCTTTTTGCCGTCTCTGCCTATGACCCGTAATAGCAAAACGATGGGCCTCATCTCTAATTTGTTGTATCAGGTGTAACGCACTGGAATGCGCAGGTAACTCTACCCGTCGTTTACCAATCGTTAGTGTATCAAGCTCAGCACGACGACCTTCACCTTTCGTCACGCCAACGATATCAATGCCAGAAATTTGCAAAGCGCTTAACACTTTTATCGCTTCATTGACCTGACCTTTTCCGCCGTCGATAAACAAAATATCCGGAAGTTTGGCATCTCCCGCCTCTTGAACCTTCGAAAAGCGTCGGGTTAGCGCCTGCGACATGGCAGCATAATCATCGCCACCGGTTATACCGCTAATATTGTATCGTCGGTACTCATCTTTAATTGGGCCTTCAGGGCCAAATACAACCTGTGAGGCAACGGTTGCTTCACCTTGGGTATGACTGATGTCGTAACACTCAATACGGTTAGGGATATAATCCAATGCCAAAGCATCTTGCAATGAGTATAGGCGCTTTTCTACACTGTCTTTACTGATCAGCTGATTATTAAGGGCATGTAACGCATTTCTGGTTGCCATTGCAACCCAGCGAGCACCATCACCCCTGGTCCTTGCA
>CALAJG010000042.1 GCA_937923375.1 uncultured Leucothrix sp. | reverse complement strand
GTTATTCGACAGTGATCTTACAGCCTTCACTGGCAACAGCACTCTCTTCTTTGACATGAAGCATGTCTGCGCCACAAGAATCAGTTGCGCGGGAAGTGATTCCACCCAGACCATCACCACCATCCAAACCAGCCGTTGTGGTTTCCTCCGGACAGAAGCTTTTCTTCAGCACTAACGGTTCAGCAGGGCCAGTCCAACCTGCAGGCCTTTCTACTACCTTACGCGTGAACTCAGCGCTACAACCTTCGCCGTAGTAAACCGTCAGAATGCCCAAATCGATAGCTTGTAAACTGGATAACACATCAGGGTTAGACTTTACGTATGACAACATAACGTCTAAATCTTTTTCATTTTGAAATTGTGGTGGTAATGCTGCTTGCACCACCCCAGAACACAATAACACCACTAGCGCGACACTCTTTTTATTAATTAGTCCAAACCATTCTTTTCGCTGGCTCATCTTAATTACCTCCTCTAATTAACTGCTATCGGGGGACAGCAATGTATGTTATAGCATTATTTTTAATTAATGCATAAAAAAACAACTAATTTATAACTCCGTTTCTACTGCTTAAGTTACTTAATTTCGGCGATCAACCAAACCATTTCTGTGTCTTCACACTCAGGGTTTTCACCGCAGCTAGCCGCTGGAACACTGGTTCTCTGATAAATGAATTCACTGGGTTTGTTGAGTAAAGACTCATCCTCGCACAGGTCATAGCTTGCGAGCTCATCATGAACTTTTCCTGCATCACCTTTTATTTGTAAATAACAAGCGATATCGTCTGCCTCTACAGAAACAACCACCCCTCCTCTGACCTTATCCTTAGGAACGGGTATTTCATCTATCTCTGCTACGTCATCGACACAATCCTTTGCTTTAAATTCGATTGGCTCTTCTGGCCCGACCCAGCCGGCTTCTCTTTTCACCACTTTACGGGCAAATTGAATCCGGCAACTATCACCGTAGTACACGGCCAACTCGGCTAAATCGATTACACGTAAGTCGGACAACACTTCATGATCTGACTTTATATAAGCAATAATATCTGCCAGATCTTTCTCATTTTGAAAATCTGGGGGTAGTGCTGCTTGAGCTAAGCTAGTAAAACAACAAAATACCAAGCAAAAGAACCTGTATTGAGCAACGGATGATTTTTTATATGCGCTTTTCATTTTGTCAATCTCCCACGGCTCATTATTATTAAAAGCAGCTCTAGGGTTATAATTGAGTTGCCGTTAACATTACGATAGTCAAACAGTGGAAAAAGTTCTGCTATATGATAAAAAGTGTACAAAATAGTTTAGGGTTGTCAGTATTTTGAGATACATCGATCTGAGATATCTCTCAAAGTGCCTTAAAGGGCGTCGGAATAACCCTCCTGACACAACGCTTGCTGCAAAAAAAGCGTGGCGACGTTCCAACAAAAAAGACATCCGTAAAGCGTGTTATAAACAACAGCATGGCCTGTGCGCATACACTGAGTTATCACTTGAAAAGTCTGAGCTAGGTTGCCACCTTGAGCACATTGCTCCTCGCAGCTTTTATCCCGAGCGCACATTTCTCCCACACAACATTGTTCTCTCAATAATGGATGATATTAAGTCAGGCACTTTACAACCCCATGAAAAATTTGGCGGTCATCACAAATCAGAAGAGTACTCTGATGATTGGTTTATCAGCCCCTTCAATCGGAACTGTGCCGCATTTTTTGAGTACCAGCTTAATGGCCTGGTGCAGGCTTCAGCAAAGCTTGAAGAAAGCGATCGAGTGAAAGCAGAGAGGACTATCAGTGTTTTAAATTTGAATGCTGCTTATCTTGTAGAACGCCGCCAAAACAGTTTGGAACTGATTGCTAAGCAATTAGCAACGCTGCAAGCACAAACGGGATCACTACGTTGCTCAAATGACTTTAAAACTACAAAACAGCACAAAGAAACTACCATGAAGCAATTTGCAGAAGCGACACTTAAGTCTCGCGATAGAAAACTACCGGAGTTTTACAGTGCTAAGAAGCAGTTTTTTGAGAACATTGGAGTCCTCTAAAAGAGCAAAGAATTAACTATTCTTGTTGTGCTTCTTTGATGCGCTCAAGTCGCTCCTGCTCTTCACGATAGGCCTCTTGAATCTGTATCATTACTGCATCGATGTCGGCTGGGTCTTCATCTGCTTCAAATTCACCGGTTAAGACAGTATCAGGGCGCAACTTGCCCTCTTCATAGAGTTGCCAGATTTCTTCGGCAAAGTTGGTTTCCAGTAAATCAGGGGAGAATTGACCAAAATAATTAGTCATATTGTCAACATCTCGTTTCAGCATTGACTTAGCATTGTTATTCGCTGAAGCGTTGACTGCTTGAGGCAGATCTATAATAACAGGACCATACTCATCCAAAAGCACGTTAAACTCGGACAAGTCGCCGTGAACCAGGCCTGCGCAAAGCATACGAACAATGTCTTGCATAACGAAAGCATGATGACCTATCGCCTCTAGGTCTGTCATCGATACATCACCTAAACGTGGTGCAACATCACCATTAGCATCAACGATCAACTCCATCAACAAAACCCCATCTAGGCAGCCGTAAGGTTCTGGTACCCGAACACCCGCTTCAGCTAGCAAATAAAGCGCGTCAACTTCAGCATTTTGCCAGATTTCTTCTTGCTCTTTTCGTCCAAACTTGGATCCCTTTTCCATGGCACGCTGACGTCGCGTGTTGCGGACTTTTCGGCCTTCGGTGTATTGAGCTGCTTTTTTGAAACTACGTTTAGCCGCTTCTTTATAGACTTTAGCGCATCGCAGCTCATCGCCGCTACGCACGACAAAAACATCGGCCTCTTTGCCGCTCATCAGACGACTGACGACTTCATCGACTAAGCCATCGTCGACGAGAGGTTGTATTCTCTTAGGAATTTTCATGGTGCTTGTTTAACGCAACTCCTCATGCAATAAAACAGATGACCAATCATAGTACACTTCATCTTATTGTTAGTATCCACTAAGCGCCTGATTTTTTTATTTTCAAAACGCTAGTATATCAAAATGTATGTTCTTGTGTTCAGAGAATATCAAGCAGTTGTTTCGGTTTGTATGATGATAAAACCGTTAAAATTGAGCAACTAACCTACGCCCCGTCGGATAGTTGTGTTGATGAACAAAAGTTTAAACTTTTAAACTTGTTCTCTGCACATTCTGCTGTATATTCTTATGAACCTCTTCCCAACAATTCCACAAACGGAGGCTTTTGATATGACATAACCTGTTTGATCCTGCCAAAATAATTACTACTCATAAGCCGGCTACAAGGGGATGATATGAAAACATCTAACATCGCAATCTTTATAGATGTCGAAAACCTGACACACTGGGTAAAACACAGTGGTCCTGAGTATCTTCTGGATGAACTGAAGGAAAAAGGCTCTACCGTTGTGCGCAAAGCATACGGAAACTGGTCAAGTGCCAGCATTAGCTCGCTTCAAATTAGTCTGGATCGTTTGGGCTTTGACTTTCTACATAATTTTCATCCGATCCGAGGGAAAAACTCGGCTGACATTCAACTCACTATTGATGTAATGGAATATGCATTAATTTATCCAGATATCGACTGTTTCGTCTTGGCGACTGGTGACTCTGACTTTTCACCATTGTTTCGTAAGCTACGTACGCTTGGCAAAGAGGTTATCGGTGTTGGCCCGAAATCACCGCTGAGCAAAAGCGTTGAGTCATCCTGTTCGCGCTTTATCTTTACAGATAGGGCCATCGCAAAACCAAAGCGGCTGACAGGCAGCGGCTACAACAAAGCAGCAGCGTTAGCACGTAACACCTTACGCAATCTCAATGGTTATGCCGACTGTGCAGAGCTAAAAAAACGCATGTTGGAAATTGACCCCACATTCGATGAGAAAAAACATGGCTTTGCAAACTTTCGATTATTTCTGGAAGGGATTTCGGCCATCATGTTAACCACATCCGCTGAGACAGATAGCGTGATGGCGTATATAGACATGAAAAAGCCAACCGTTATCGCTCAAGACAAGCTAACAGCAGCACCCGCCAATCGACTTGAGAACAAAGAACCGACGGTTGATATGTATCTACGCTTTTTACGCGCGAGGAACTGGAACTGTGTATCTAAACCTACCTTGGTCAGAGCCTATCATCAGATAGTTGCGTTTCCACCCTCTTCACGCCAAGAAATAGAGTCAACGCTATTTAAAGTGTTTAATAGTCAGTTAGATAGCAACACGATTCATAACTGCGTGACTATTTTCATGAAGTCGGACTTATTTAATCTGTCCCTCAAAGGTGAAGCCGAACTGCCAGAAAACAAGCTTTGGAAAATGGACAAGCGAAAAAGCTATATCCGGGACATCGACTTCTCGCTGCTATCTCGGTTGCTACATGGTGTTCAGGAAAGTAAGCAGGTCGTCGACCCCTCCGCGATCTCCAGCATCCTCTATGGCCAATATAGCCAAACGGAATTGAGCCAGCTAATTTCAGATGCTTCCACGCAATTAGTAACACTGAATGGTTAGTGAATTACGCGAATACCGCGTTTAATCACAAACTGAGCTTAAAACGTTGTAAACTAGGTGACCGGAGTCGCGAGACTCCCTCACCAACCTCAGGATACAACCCCGTGAGCTCCACCGCCTTCACTTCCCTCAAACTCAATCCTAGCCTGCTTGAGAACCTCAAGTCGCTCGACTACTCAGAAATGACCCCGATTCAAGCACTTAGCCTGCCAGACATCCTGGCTGGTAAGGATGTAATAGGACAAGGTAAAACTGGCTCGGGTAAAACAGCTGCTTTTGGTCTTGGACTGCTGGATAGACTGGACGTCAACCGTTTTCGGGTTCAATCATTGGTACTGTGCCCAACACGAGAGCTAGCGGATCAGGTTGCTAAGGAGGTTCGTACGCTTGCCCGAAGTATTCACAACATCAAAGTGCTAACGCTCTGTGGCGGCATGCCATTTGGACCTCAAGCAGGCTCTTTAGAGCATGGCGCACATATTGTGATAGGCACTCCAGGGCGCATTGAAGACCATCTGAAACGCGGTACTTTAAAGCTAAACAATGTTCACACGCTGGTGCTTGATGAAGCGGATCGTATGCTAGATATGGGATTTCAGGACACCATCGAATCAATCATAAATAAGACGCCAGAGCAGCGGCAAACTTTACTGTTTAGCGCTACTTTTCCTAAACAGATTAAGAAAATTGCTAACAGCATTATGCTGGACCCTATCATGGTAAAAGCACCTTCACTCCATGATAGCAGTATTATTAAGCAACATTTTTATTCTGTGTCAGATCCTTATCGGCTGACTGCATTGCGCCTATTGCTGCAACATTTTCGCTCGGAGTCGACGGTTATATTTTGCAATACCAAGAGAGATACGCAGCAGGTTGCCGACGCTCTTCTGCAAAATAACTATCACGTGCTAGCCTTACATGGTGATCTGGAGCAACGTGACCGTGACAAGACCTTGGTTCGCTTTGCAAATAAAAGCATCTCGGTATTAGTCGCAACGGATGTGGCTGCCAGAGGTCTGGATATTAATGCAATTGATATGGTAATAAATTATCATATCGCCTTTGACCCAGAGATCCATCTTCATCGAATAGGCCGTACCGGTCGAGCTGGAAGCACGGGGGTTGCCTGCTCTCTCTACTCGGAAGGAGAGGCACATAGGGTTGCACTGCTTGATGGTGATATTGACCCAATTAACGAAACGGAAGAGTTGCCACCCCTGAGCTTACTTGATAACCCGCCAATAACACCGATTATGAGCACCTTATTGATTGATGGTGGAAAAAAGCAAAAGATACGCCCAGGCGATATATTAGGAGCCCTGACGGGCGAACAAGGAATTGAAGGTAAACAAGTCGGTAAAATACATATTTTTGACAACTGGTCTTATGTTGCCGTGCACAACGATGCAGTAAGATCAGCATTGCGCAAATTAAACGCCGGTAAATTAAAGGGTCGGACATTCCGATCCAGACAAGTGCGGGATTAGGTTCGGGAATACAGATGTTTGTCTATGCTATCAATATTAGTGGTCTACCTCAGGATGAGGATGCATTTAAAATCATGCAGGCAGAGTACGGTACAACCAAAGCCGAATACAGCCAAGCGATTGCCGGTCGTGCACGTATTCTGGTGGCTGATCCAAGCCGTGACGGTGAAATGTTTTTTGAGCGGGAGCTTAAGAAGCTAGGCCAATCATTTACGGCACTTTCTCGTACAGGTTTATTTTTTACCGTACTGCGCAAAAAACACGACGGTAATTTCAAAGTTGTCGCTGACTTTACTATTTCAACCAAAGTAGGTCGTCGGGCTTGGCGCGAAGAGCGCTTGCGGGTAGAAGCCGCTGGCGAGTCATTGGAATCATTTCATTGCAAAGAAGCGTCTTCTGAAGATATGGAAGTGCTGCGACCACTGTTTCCAGACACACTAAACAATCATCTTCAAGACTCTGAAACCGGCATTATAAAAGGCGCCGAGATCATGCAAAATGTGTTCCCGTCACTCAAACGTAGTGACTGTCGACGCATCTTCCATGAGATGCAGACTCTACATGAGAAACGAGCTGCAAAATGGAAAAGTAGATTTGGCTGTGTCTGGGTATCAGCCTATTTCATTATGGCGGTTTTCATCGCTTTTGCCATTTACGAGTGGTTAGCAGGAAACTTTGATTGGCATGGTTTGCTAGCAGCACCAATTGCTTTGGTCTTGTCTATTGTACCCATCGCAGGGTCTACGCTCGCCAGTATCGCTGCTGTTAAGTTATGGGGATGGCCTGTCTGGATAGCCCTGGTAACTTTCTTTTGGTATTACCTTCCTGCCATTTATTTAGTTGGGCAACTATTGTCGGCAGCATTCAAAGGTGAAGGTAAAGTTGCTTGGAATAAGTTAATTGGCAAAAAAGTTGATGATGATGAATAGTTAACCTTTTTCACTCAGAGGTTTTGACAAGTTGATTTCAAAGCACGCTCCCTGATCGCTTGCTACCAATGTAATTGAGCCTTTCCAGGTTTGAAGCAGTGCCTGCACAATACCTAAACCCAAGCCTGTTCCACCCTGTTCGCGCTGTGTGGTAAAAAACGGAGTGAAAATATTCTCCTGATTCGCCTTAGAAATACCTGAACCGTTATCTTTTATGCGTATCAAACAATATTCCGCACCGTCTTCAAAGCTTATTTCAATTCGATCAGCACCATGTTGCAGGCTGTTTTCAAATAAATTACTAAGTACCGTTTCAAAGGCGATAGGCGCAATGTTTAAATTTATCTGTCGATGCTCATAATCAATAAATAGACCCCGCTTTACATAGATTTCGGCCAGATATTTAATAATCGGATACACATCAGTATCTTCATTGGTTGCCTGTAGTGAATCGGCTCTTGCCTGCTCTAACAACCGATTAACCAGCCGTTTTAGGCGCTCTGTGTCATCATATAAATTGTTGATGAAACGCTGTCGTTGCTCCTTAGGCATGTCATCAGCGTGCTCCTGAAGCAACTCTAAAGCCCCTTGCATCGAAGTTAATGGCGTTTTGAACTCGTGAGAGACATGCGAGGCGAATCGGTCGATATAAGTAGAGCGCTCTTTAAGCGCTTCAGACATCTCTGCAAAGCTACCCGAAAGCTGAGCTAGCTCGTAAGTTCCCGGTTGATGCAACACCGCAACGGTTTGCTTCTCACCTTTAGTCACCTGCTGGGTTTGGGCAATTAACTCACGGATAGGGCGGGATAAGCGAGATGAAATAAACAATACCAGCAGCCCTGTCACCAACAACAGTACAAAGCCTAACAAAATAAGCTTGCCGCGAATTTGGTACATGTGTTTAAGAATATTCTGCGGCGTGCGTGATAAGTAAACGACGCCCATTACCTTATTTTCATGCAAAACCGGAAAGGCAATAAACACGCGAATGCCGGTTCCACGACTAATAGAAGCAAGGGGAGGTCTTGGCTGATCAGAAACTCGTTCCCTAATCACAGGGCTATATTTCCCTGACAGCGCGCGCCGCACTTCTGGGATATGGCGAAGCGATTGCCCTACTTCACTTCTGCCAGCGATAACCGTACCATTTTTGTCCAACAAACGCATACCTGCCAAGGTATATCGCTGAGCGTTGACCATAATATTTTGCATTGCCAGTCCCACCCTCTTCACTTTAGGAGAGACTGGAACTACCGCTTGAACAGCATCCGCGCGGCGTGACAAGATAGTTTGCTTTGCTAAATCCAGCCTAGGGTCAATCGGCGTGTAATACAAGCGACCTGTAGACTGACTCCATGACTCAACTGAACTATCAGCAGCCATTTCCGCTGTGTTTCGTTGATAATTCATTAACTGTCGATAAGTTGACGCAATGACAGCAGCTTGGGCAATAAGCTGCTCCTCCGTTCTGCGTACCAACTCGTTCTCATAAAAACGAAATAAAAACAAACTAGCAATCGGCAGCACCAACACGGACAACATAACAACCAGTAATATGGTTCTGAGCCGATAGAGCCGACGACTCCGGGTTCTGGCATTTATTGGCATGAGGAGAGCTTGTAGCCCACGCTATGTACGGTTTCGATAATATTGTCACAACCGATTGCAGCAAACTTACTGCGTATGTGGCGAATGTGACTATCGATGGTACGATCACTCACCTGAATATTAAACTGATAAGCACTGCTCATGATGCTATCCCGGCTAAATACGCGAGTTGGATACCGCATAAACTGCGCCAGTATTGCGAACTCAGTCGCCGTCAAACTGACTTCATCAGCATTCCACCAAACGCCATGTTGATCAGTATCAAGAATCAGCTTTCCATGAACTAAACGATTTTTATTGGTTTCATCAGTTGGATTAGCTAAGCCTTGGGTACGCTTAAGGATAGCGTTAATGCGAGCAACTAACTCACGCGGGCTAAACGGCTTCGTCACATAATCATCACCACCAATTTCAAGCCCTAAAATACGATCAATTTCATCGTCTCTGGATGATAAAAATAAAATCGGCACCTCAGAGGTTTTACGAATTTCGCGGCAACAGGCCAGTCCGTCCATTTCCGGCATGTTGATATCTAACACAATCAGATCAGTCGGTGAATCAGTAAACAGTGCCAGTGCTTGCTGTCCATTCTCTGCTGACAAAACCTTCATCTCAGCTTTTTGCAGAGCAAAGCTAATCACTTCACGAATATGTGGATCATCATCAACCACCAGTATTGTTTTTTGATTCATTGCGGTATCCCCTGCAAGAACTTTCCGGGATCAAGATAGTAGGTCCGATTCCAAGACGAATATTGTCGCCCATCATAAGTCCAAAAACGTGGAAAAGCACTTTTGATCGTGTAATGAAGGTGTGGCGGTTTGCCTTGAGCATTGCCACTGGTGCCCACAGTGCCTATCAATTCGCCAGCAGCCACTGGTGTCATTGCTGACACCATGGTGCTATTTAAATGCGCATAGTAGTGAAACCGCCAGTTTGCGCCCAACATATAAACAACATTTCCGCCCAATCCATAGCTACCACTATACAGTACGATACCACTTGTTGTGGCACGCACTGGCGTCCCGTAAGGCGCAAAAATATCGACTCCTTTGTGCACACCAGATCTGCCCCAGGGGTAATACCAAAATGAGTTAGGATTCCAGTCACGAACCGTCGCATTTTTAACGGGCATAATCCGTGACTCTCTAGGCAGAAAACCACAGAGAAAGACCAATAGCGCAAACAATAACAAAGTTTTCATAAGGGTGGATTGTCGCTGATTCAGCTAAAAAAACAATCCCAAGTCTTTGTAAATACTGCGTATTTTATATGCAGATTCTGTGCACACAAAACCTATGATGTATCAGGAGGCAACTGCAATGGAGTTCTGTGTTTTTTTAGGCTGAAGCGCTTTAGTTGGCGCGCACTCCACCCTATTACGCCCATTCTCTTTAGCTTCATAGAGTGCATTGTCAGCAAGCTCAACCAACATTTTTTCACAGCTTTCTGTCTCACAACTCGCAAGCCCAATGCTGATAGTTATCTCGGGTACCGGAGTAAACTGTTCGGCTTGAATCAATGTGCGCAATTTGTTTGCATGTTCGTAAGCATCTTCAAGCGATGTGTTGGGCAAAATCAGCATAAACTCTTCGCCGCCCCAGCGTCCTAAAATATCTGTAGCTCGTATGTTTCGCAGCATAATCTGAGCGACGCCTATTAACACGGAGTCACCAACTTGATGACCAAATGTATCGTTGACTGTTTTAAACTTATCTACATCAATAATGGCGACACTAAGTGGATTATTATCACGTTGTGAACGAGCGACTTCATAAGCTAACACCTCGTCAAGCTTTAGACGGTTATAGAGCTGTGTTAGCTGATCAGTAATTGAAAGCACTCTGAGCTGCTCGTTTTTGATTTTCATTTCCTTACTGATTTTTTGATAACGTACTTTTGCTTTTTGAATCTTAAGGTTCATGCTAAGCAAATTATCAAGCTCGGTAATATTGACCGGATCGTGTATGGCATGCGCTTTATCGCCTGAATCGTAGCTCGTGATCATTTTAGAGATTTGATTGACCGGAGCAGCAATGCGCTTGGCCAAGTCTTTAGATGACCGCTTGAGGTAGATGAAGAACAACGCATAGAAAACACCAGCTAACAGAACGAAAATAAGGCCGAGTCGGGTGATTTGCTCTTTTTCAGCGAGGATTGGCGCGTAGATGCTTTTGAGCGGTGCCAATATGAAAAGCTGCCAATCGGTCTCAGGTATGCTTTGTTTAGCTAAAAAATACTGTTCATCATGAATATTAAATTCCATTGTCTTGTCATTGCCATTAAAGAACTCAGAAAAATACATCCCTGTCATTGTATTTTGCTTAAGCAAATTAAACTCTGTTGGCCGAGTCAGCGCTTGGTCTTCTGGGTTATCTTTAAAGTTGTAATCGGTTACATCCCTGAGCCCAAGGTAACTTTCAGCAGCACGCGACATGGTCAATATATTACCGTGCCTATCCATCACCAACGCCCCACTCCTCCATTGTAGTTTTTTCGAGAGAATGTGTTTTGAGAATGTGCTCATGGTGACATCTAAACCAGTAACACCTTCCAGGAAATTATTTTTGTAAATTGGCGTTAAGCTAGACAACATCCATCCCTTACCGGCGGGATCCAGATATGCATCGGTCCAAACAGGTTGAAGAGTCGGGTTATGCAACGTATCTGCAAGATAATAAAAATTGTATTTCGTAAGATCAAAATTGTGTGGAAACTGGTCATAAAAGTTATCCATGTAAGGATAGGTTCTGACCACGTTATCATGGGAAATAAAATAGGCTGCAACCAGATTAGGGTTATCATCTACCAAGCTTTTGAAACGAACATCCATTTCTTCTGTTTTGATAATTTTCTCATTGATTTCTGAGCCAAGCTCCGTTTCAGATGAAACAAAAACGCCTGAGATTGGAGAGTCTGGACTCTCACTGATTTGCCTATTTGAAAATTTCATCTTGAGATGTGAGCCAGTGAAAGGCGTTTTGAGCAAGGCTTGATGCTCAATTTGTAAAGATCGGTTGTTGCGACTAATTTCCCTTAGTTGATCGTTGAAATTTCTAGCTTCTGTTTTAGAAATCTCTGAGACTGTCTCCACCGCATTAGACCGCAGGAGGTTCAGGTTTTTTTCTGTTATGTAATTGGTAGAAAAAAAGTACAGACAGAGCAAAATTAACTCCACCGTTAATATTGGTATTAACGCTGTTTTTAGAAAGCTGTGCTGTACAACAGTGCTAAGATTCTGGCTCTTTCCAGCCAAACTTGCTCTCTCTCTCACGTGACAAACCTTTTAAATTATTATTTTTATTTGCGTATTTATATACTTTATTTTTACTGATATTTCAGCATTCAAAATATTATACTTGGCTATAAATGTCGAAAGTTTGCCGACTTAAGTCAATATGCGAACCATAATATCGTCCTCAAAATTAATAGTTTATTAATATTGATAGGTGGCACACATGTTGAAAATGTATTTATTAATGTTAATTGTTAAATGACTCACTTATCTTCTATACTAAAATAAACCATGAAAAGGTGAGCGTTATGAATAACCTAGCCAGACAAATAACCGCTCTGATACTCCTTATTGGTGCCTTGGTTGCAGCCCCGGTATTCGCAGAGGATTCTCTGGAATATGCAACTAAACCCAACAAAGGTCTAAATTCAGTTCAACACAAACAACTAGACATACTGTTCGAGTCACTGCGTCAGTCTAAAAGTGAAGTCGAGGCACTTGGCCATGAACGGGAAATATGGCGTATCTGGACTGCCCCTAAAGACAAAGCGCTGAGCAAACTGATGGATACGGCTTTCGCTCAAATCGAGGCCAAGCAGTTTATTTCCTGCATAAAGACCTTAGACAGAGTCGTTGAGAAATTTCCTAAATACGCTGAGGGTTGGAACCAACGCGCTATCGTGCATTATCAGCTGAACAATTTTGATAAATCGCTGGATGACATTAGCCAGGTTCTCAAACTTGAACCAAGGCATTTTGGCGCCTACTCTGGACGCAGTATGATTCACTTATCAAGAGGCAATAACAAGCTAGCAACGAAAGACATCTTAAAAGCAATGGCCTATCATCCGTTCCTAAGAAGCCGGCGTTTGCTACTCGAGATTCCACAAACAACGGACGAGGATATTTCATTCATCTGAGATCAGATGGGCGCCTGACCCACCAATAAGGCGCTTCTCTGATCAACAGGAAATTGTTAGATTATTCACCAACGTCTGCCAAGGCCAAGGCCTCTGCAATATACGCTTCACGTAACTGATTTGAGATTAAACCCGGCCTACCATCACCGATTACTGCATCATCAATTTTTACAACAGCCTGTACAAACATCGTTGCTGAAGTGATAAAGGCTTCCGCTGCATCGTGGCACTCTTCAACAGTGAATAGTCGTTCTTCAATCTTGTAAGAATGCTTATCTGCTAATGCCATCACAGCGCGGCGTGTAATGCCATTAAGAATCTGGTTACCGATGTGTCTCGTCACAATCGTACCTTCTTTGGTGACAATATAGGCATTGTTAGAGCTGCCTTCGGTGATGTGACCATCTTCGACCATCCACGCATCGTCCGCCCCAGCTGCTTTGGCCTGCATTTTAGCCATACAAGGAGCTAGCAAACCGACTGTTTTGATATCGCGCCTTGCCCAACGAATATCCTCAACCGTAATGACTGAAATACCTTGGGTAGCAATTGGATTGTCCAACACATTTTTAGCTTGAGTGAACAAAACGAGTGTTGGTTGGGTGTCTTTTGGATAGGCAAAATCGCGATCCGCTGCGCCACGGGTCACCTGAAGATAGATCAGACCTTCCTCTAGATTGTTGCGCTTGATCAACTCATGTTGGATAGACTCGATTTCTGCATCGGTACAAGGATGAGCCATATCTAGTTCATTTAGGGAGCGATTTAATCTCACCATGTGGCCATTGTTGTCAATCAGCTTGCCACGCAGCACCGATGAGACTTCATACACGCCATCGGCAAACATAAAACCACGATCAAACACCGAGACTTTTGCCTCTTCTTCAGGAACAAACTCACCGTTTACATAAACAATTCTACTCATCACAACATCCTCGTAAATTATGCACGTCAATGTACTCCGAGCGGCTTGGCAGAACAATATTGAAAATGAAGTAAAGCTAACTTGGCACTAAAGGAAGTATTCATCTGCACCATTAATATGACTTTATTAACAGCAAACCAGCAAGAACCCAAACAATGTGGCAATAGCGAGCAAAGAAAAACCCGCAGAGAAACAATTCTCTGCGGGTTTAATCTTCTTACGTTGGTGTAAAGCTTACTTAGGGATAGAACCCTGCACGCCTTCTACGTACCAGTTCATACCTAGCAAATCACCATCACTAACGGTCTCACCTTCTTTTACAACCACTTCGCCCTTCTGATTCTTAATTGGGCCAGCGAATGGGTGCATGGTGCCACCGACAATACCATCTTTTACGGCATCCGCCGCTTTCTGCACATCTTCTGGTACTGAGTCGCTGTAAGGTGCCATGTGTACCATGCCATCCTTGATACCTGCCCAAGTGTCTATTGACTCCCACTTGTCCGCCAGTGCAGCCTCAACACGGGCTTTATAGTAAGGGCCCCAGTCATCAACGATAGCCGTTAACTGCGCCTTGGGCGCGAAAGAAGACATATCAGATGCCTGACCAAAACCAAACACGCCACGCTTTTCAGCTACCTGTAATGGTGCAGGCGAGTCAGTGTGCTGAGTAATGATATCTGCACCTTGATCGATCAGCGCTTTAGCGGCATCACCTTCTTTTCCAGGATCATACCAAGAGTTTACCCAAATCACTTTAACTTCAGCTTTAGGGTTCACTTTACGCATAGCGATGGTAAATGCGTTGATACCGCGAATAACTTCAGGAATCGGCATAGACGCGATATAGCCTACCGTATTTGACTTAGTCATGTGTCCGGCAATGGTGCCGAGAATCGCACGTCCCTCGTAGAAACGACCAGAGTAAGTGCTAACATTGTCACTCCGCTTATAGCCCGTTGCATGTTCAAATTTTACTTTAGGAAACTTCTTTGCGACCTTCAGCGTTGGGTTCATATAACCAAACGATGTGGTAAAAATCATGTCATGGCCTTTGCTGGCTAGCTGGCGAATAACACGCTCAGAGTCAGCACCTTCAGCAACACTCTCAACGAATGTCGTGGTCACGCCCTCCATTGCCTCTAGTACCTTACGGCCTTCGTCATGGCGATAGGTCCAACCGTGATCGCCAGTAGGCCCTACGTAAACAAAGCCTACTTTAAGGTCTTTGGCGCTAACACTCGTTGCCCCTAGTGCCACACTTAACGTTAGTAGTGCAGTACTAAGCGTACGCACCAAATTAATCTTTTTCATACTGAAAACTCCTCGTCAGTTAAATTAAACCCCAGCGAATTATTGCATGAATGGTGAAATTTCCCAACGCTTGCTTAACAGGAGTTTAACAACGAATTACCTGCAGGCTGTACGAAAATTCAGTGAGCATGCAGGTATTGGTTAATAAAATCGGGCTCAAACAACAATAATAGAGCTCGCCCAGTGAAAATCACTTACCGACCAGAGATTGATGGATTACGCGCCTTAGCAATTCTCCCTGTTTTGCTATACCACATTGGTGTTGCAGGATTTGGCGGAGGGTTTGTTGGTGTCGATATTTTCTTTGTGATCAGTGGCTACCTGATCACTTCTATTCTGCTTAGGGAAAAATCTCAGGATAACTTCTCTTTGGCTAACTTTTATGAGCGACGAGCAAGGCGTATCCTCCCTGCGCTATTCGCCGTCATTCTAATTTGCATTTGCTTATCATACTTTTGGATGGCGCCTGCACAGATGAAAGAGTTTGGTCTGTCAGCAATCTCAGCGATTTTCTTTATTTCCAATGTGTTCTTTTTGAAACACTCAAGCTACTTCGACGCGGCTTCAGAAGAAATGCCGCTGCTGCACACCTGGAGCTTAGCGGTAGAAGAGCAGTACTACATTGCCTTTCCTATTTTCATTTTACTGACTTGGCGCTTTGGCTTCAGAGCCATGTTTTCAATGATTGTCGGCATGTTGGTCATCAGCCTTGCATTGAGCGAATATGGTTGGCGTAACCACAATACGGCCAATTTCTTCCTAATTCCGTTTCGCGCATGGGAAATACTAGCAGGCTCAGTCTGTGCTTTTGTGTTATTCAAAAAAGAACACATCAAAGCCAATGAAATGCTCGCTATTATCGGTGCAGCTGCAGTAACGGCCTCTGTGTTCTTATTTAACCATCAAACACCATTTCCATCTCTTTATACGCTACTTCCTGTAGTCGGTGCGGTGCTGTTGATTTTGTTTTGTACGCCAGCAACGATGGTTGGTAAATTGCTCTCTTCCCGGGTGATGGTGTTTTTTGGTTTGATCAGCTACAGCTTGTATCTGTGGCATCAACCGATTCTTGCTTTCTATCGAATTCGCTTCATGCACGATTACACGATCGTTCACCAGCTGGGTATTTTGGGTTTATCAGTTGCACTGGGCTATCTGTCCTGGAAATTCATCGAAACACCGTTTCGTAAGAAACCTAAAACTAGCCCGATTCAATCGAAAAAGAGTCAGGCGCGCGTGTTTTGGGCGTCTGGCTCTAGCATGGCATGCTTAGCAGCGCTTGGTGCAGGCATCTATCTCAGCAATGGTTTTGCAGACAGAAACACTTTTGACAATAGAAAAATGTCGGATGTCGAGCAACTGGTACAGAACAATTACGGCTTGAGTAAGGACTGTTTGTCGTTCAACCTTTCTGAGAACTGTCGAACTACCAAAGAAGCCCCTGAGGTATTACTTTGGGGCGATAGTTTTGCAATGCACCTTGGTCATGCTTTACTGAGCGCAGAAAAAGACATCAAAATGGTTCAACTAACCCAGTACAGTTGTCCGCCTCTGATTGAGTTTTCAGTGCTGATTCCCAACGAGAAGGAAGCCGAAAAATGTATTTCATTCAATAGAAACGTCATGAAATTCATCACAGAAAACCCAAGTATCAAAAAGGTTGTGATTTCTTCCGAAATTTCCTACTTGATCAATCAAAAAGCACTTGGGGAAAATGGGAAACTCGTCTCTTTGAATCAAAACCAACTCAGCCAGCACTTCTTAAAAACCGTCAAGGAAGTCAACAAAATGGGCCGTGAAGTCCTGTTTGTATCCCCAACTCCAAGAAACGGTCGTGACCTTGGAAAGTGCGTGTTTAAAAAGAATATGTTCGGTGGTGATGTTGAAGACTGCTCCTTCCGCCGCAACGAGTATTCTGCAACCGCTCAAAAAGCGCTTGATGTTAGCGAAAAAATCAAATCACAGGTCAATACTTTAATGCTCGCTGACCTGATTTGTGATGACCAGATGTGCCATAGCTCGGTTGGTGGTCTGCCAATTTATCGTGATAGTGGGCATCTGTCTTACGCAGGTGCGGC